>CBFDDP010000041.1:0-22639 GCA_965603595.1 uncultured bacterium | reverse complement strand
GGGGACCACTATAAAGTGGTAGGGAGCCCGTTATAACGCGTACCAGGGCAGGGTTGCTCGCTCCAAACAGGAGGGTGGTTTTGGATAGGAGACAGGTTGCAGCACTTGCGGGTGTTATGCATTACCTGAAGACTGAAGATACGAGAAATCGGCTGCTGCAGGAACGCAGGGTCAGGCCCTACAGCATGGTCAATCGATGGTCGGTTTACGGAAGGTGCACCATCATGCAGTTGAGATACCGAACACAGAGAAGGATTTCGAGTAATCATATGCCACTTCCCTTTGTCAAGGATTCAGTTCTAAATAAGGGGCCATTCCCGCACAGGATAAAGAACCTGGTTATCACGCAGAACCGACTCATCTCCCAGGCACGGATACGCAAGGCACAAGATAATACGAACAACATGTGACGATAGTGAGGGTGAGGATAGGATGGAAATCTCTTCCCTGAAAAAAGGAATGCGTGCAAGGATAGGAACGATGAACATTCTACGTAAGAAGCGTATAGATGTCATGATCACCGCTTTCCGGGATGGCTTCCAGTCGGTGTATGGAGCCCGTGTTTTGACCGAAGACTTCCTGCCCGCAGTGCAGGCTGCCGTTGAGGCGGGACTCGATCATTTCGAGGCAGGGGGCGGAGCCAGGTTCCAATCGCTTTTTTTCTACTGCAATGAAAATGCCTTTGACATGATGGATTCCTTCCGGAATGTGGCGGGTCCGGAGGCTAACCTTCAGACACTCGCACGGGGTGTCAATGTGGTCGGGCTCGATTCGCAGCCCAGTGATATAATCCAACTCCACGCGCAGCTCTTCAAGAAACATGGCATCACGACGATCAGGAACTTTGATGCACTGAACGATGTTGACAATCTCGATTACAGCGGGAAGTGCATCGTTGAGGCAGGGCTGAAGCATGAAATTTGTGTCACGCTCATGGCCCTCCCTCCCGGTGTCGAAGGCGCGCACACTCCCGAATTCTACATGGATGTTCTCAAAAAGATACTCGATGCTGACATACCCTTCGATTCTCTCTGCTTCAAGGATGCATCGGGTACGGCAACGCCGGACACGGTCTATCAGACCATAAGGAAGGCGCGGCAGAAGCTGCCCAGACGAATCCCTATTCGTTTCCACACCCATGAAACGGCGGGGATCAGTGTCACTGCAAATAAGGCTGCTCTCGAAGCAGGTGCAACGGGCATCGATTGTTCGCTCGCCCCCTGTTCGGGAGGGACCTGTCAGCCCGATATTGTCATCATGCATCATGCTCTCCGCGGGACCAATTACGACCTAGGTATAGACATCACCAAGGTGTTGAAGGCGCAGAAAGTGTTCAAGGAGTGTATGGCCGATTACGAGGATTTTCCTGAAGCATCCAAGGTGGAGCCCATGATTCTCTTCTCACCCATGCCGGGTGGAGCACTTACCGCGAACACGCAGATGATGCGGGACAACACCATGCTTGATCGGTATCCGGAGGTCATCAACAATATGGGCGAGGTCGTTGCCATGGGAGGATTCGGCACCTCGGTCACTCCGGTCTCGCAGTTCTACTT
The DNA here is from genome assembly GCA_965603595.1 of uncultured bacterium. Taxonomy (GTDB): domain Bacteria; phylum Spirochaetota; class B62-G9; order B62-G9; family DRHN01; genus JAGLSF01. The sequence continues at coordinate 21,083 of CBFDDP010000041.1, read as the reverse complement.
TCAGCAAGCCTTCAACAACACCATCATCGGGCCATGGAAGAAGATCGCAGAGGGGTACGGCAAGATGGTGCTCGGCTACTTCGGGAAGACACCGCTGCCCCCGAACCCGGAGATTGTTAAACTCGCGCAGGAACAGCTCGGGCTTGATCCTACCACCAGAAGCCCGCGCCTCATCAACGATAACGATCCGAGCAAGGGTATTGAAGCTGCCACGAACATGCTTCGTGAAAACGGCCTTGATGTGAACGATGAGAATATCTTCATTGCAGCAACCTGCAAGGAGAAGGGGATTATCTATCTAACCGGTAATGCCAAGGTCAATGTACGGAAAACCCGCAGGAAAAAACAGGACAAGAGTCAGGCGGCTGCAGCCGTACTGCACGAGAAACCAGAGGGTCTTCGGAGTTTTGATGTCTATGTTGATGATGAGTACTTCAAGGTTGAGATCAATGAGCTGGATGGTATGCCCTACATAGTTGGCAACCCGGGTACACGTAACCCCTATCGCGCACCTGCCGTTTCCGGAACAGCATCTGCGGCATCCTCGACATCGGGAAATCAGAAGGGTAAGGGTGAGATACAGGTAAAGGAGGGTGAATCCGCAGTATATGCACCTCTTCCCGGAATCATTATCCGCTACGAGAAGAAGCTGGGCGATTTGGTCAAGATAGGTGATACCATAGCAATCGTCGAGGCGATGAAGATGAACAACAACATCGATGCTCCCTGTGATGGGAAAATCGTCAAGATTCCCCACAAGGCCGGGACCAACATCGCCAAAGGCGAGATCCTCTGTATCATCAAGAGTGCATAACTTCCCTGCGGGCATAGACGTCTTCCGGATACCGTTCATGGGACAATTTAACATTCTCCGATTCACAGAAGTCGAATCCACCAACAGTTATGCGCTGAAGAACCTCCACTCTCTTGCTGACCGACAGGTCATAGTTGCAGAGCGGCAAACCGGTGGTTACGGGAGGCTCGGGAGGAGATGGGTCTCCCATAATCCCGACAACATTTACATGAGCCTTATTCTCAAGTATGCCGATGCTCATGAAATACACACGGCTTTAACCGGGCTCACGCAGTATATGTCCGTTACACTCTGTGAGCTCCTGCTCGAGTACGGGGTCAGCGCTTCGATCAAGTGGCCCAACGATGTGCGGGTGGGAGGAGCAAAGATTGCCGGCCTGCTCGGCGAGGCCAGTTTTCAGGGAGACAGGTTGATGGGATATGTGCTCGGCTGTGGCGTAAACCTGAACATGCATGAGAAAGATCTCGCCTCTATCGATCAGAGGGCGACTTCGCTGAACCTCCTTCTCGGGGCGGCAGTGGAGAGGGATAGATTTCTTGATCGTTTGCTTGAAAGGTTCTTTACAGGGTATGAAGGATTTCTCGAAGGCGGATTTCCCACCATAGGGCGAGCCTACGAGGAGAAGTGTGATTTTCTGGGAAAGCAGGTGGTGGTTAAGTCAGTTGACGGGGAATACCGGGGTACGGCAAAATCTTTCACTGAAAGGGGTGAGCTCGTTCTCGAAAGGGCGGGGGGCGAGCAGCATATACTTCGCAGCGGCGACCTAGAGACCATGCGGCTTGTCTAGAGGATAATGTTCCCTATTGTTCCGTAGTGTGATCGAGTTCCAAGAAGTAAGGTATGTTGTCCGGGTTGAGGTTGTCCTCTTCCCTGTGTATCTCGAAATGCAGATGGGGCCCTGTGGTTCGTCCTGTTGCACCCACCTTACCGATGATCTGACCCGAATCCACATTGTCATCGATTTCCACGAGTATCTCCTGTAGATGACCGTACAGTGTGTAGTAGCCGAGCTCATGCTCGATGACCACTAGATTGCCATATCCGTCACTTGCACCGGCGTACACAATCCTACCCCAGCGTGCGGCGTGTACCTTCTTTCCCTCCTCCGATGCAATATCGATACCGCTATGAAAGGCCTCCTCGTTGATGAATGGATCGACACGTTTTCCGAACTTCGATGTTTCAATCCCCATGAGTGGGGAGTAAAATACCACACCTGTCAGGTAGGTGCGCTCGAGAAACGACAGCTGTGCCTCAGGCAGGAATAAAAGGGTTAGATTCTGGTCCTGTGGGTCTGTGACCTCCAGAATGTCCCCTTCAGAGATGGCGTACTTTTCTGCCAGCATGAGGGTGTTGTTCTGTTCAACTTGTCTTTCGGCATCAAAGAAGATACCGATCGTATCGGGAAGAAAGACAGTTATATCCTGCCTGAGCATGCCGATGAAGTCGATCCTGTTCAGGGTGGCGATTGCATCGATTGTGAGGCTCGTTTTCGCGATGAGTGTCCAGATGTCTTCCCCCTCTTTGAGCGTATAGCTATATATATCCGGTACCACATAGGTCGTGGACCGCTCTTTTTTCAAGAGCCTGTTCTTTGATGCAATCGTGGACTCGTACAGAGCGTTGTAGTTTCGATCGGTGTAGTTCAAGTCCTCTATAGAATGGATTTCCGCGTGCAGGGTGAGGGGGATGAGAAGGGTGCACAGGATGAGGAGCGAGACTTTTATCATACATCTAGTATCGTCTCAGACCCACTAAAAAATCAAGTACTGTAAACAGAGGGACCATAGACTCGTCTCATCCCTGCGGTGAAGACAGGGGCTTCCCGGAATAGATTGACAATTGGACTCTCCGTCAATACACTAAAGGATAAAATCCGTAGGGTGGCTAAGTTGATTTCTGCTAATGAATTGAGAAAAGGGATGATGATACGCATGGACGGCGATCTCTGCGCCGTCTTGGGTTATCAGCACGTGAAGCCCGGAAAGGGACCTGCTTTTGTGCGGGCCAAGATTCGGAATCTCAGGAAGAACAGCACGGTGGAAAAGACCTTGCGTCCCGACGAGAAGGTGGAAGATGTTTACATCGATCGTCGAAAGATGCAGTACCTGTACAGCGATGGTGAAAGTGCCGTGTTCATGGATCTCGAGAGTTACGAGCAGGAGAGTGTTTCCCTTGAGACTGTTGCAGAGGAGCGGAAATTCCTCAAGGAAGGGCTTGCGGTGGATGTCAGCTATTATGAGGGTGGGATCATCTCCATCGACCTCCCCATTTTTGTCGAGCTCAAGATAACGCACACCGAGCCTGGATTGAAGGGTGACACGGCGACAACTACCTTCAAGGCCGCTGAAGTTGAAACAGGGTCCACCATTCAGGTGCCGCTGTTTATCAATGAGGGCGATGCGATCAAGGTCGATACCCGGACCGGGGAGTACATGGAACGCGTCTGAAAACATGGGCTTTTGCACCTGGAGGCGCATTGAAGAAGAAGAGAGGTTTGAGTAAGAAACTGGGCCTGAAGCACTACAGGAAGAAGCAGTACGTCAAGGCTGTCTCCTTTCTCGAAAAGGCCCTTACCGAAAACAAGAACGACCCCGAAGTGTACCTTTTCCTCGGAAATGCCTCGCTTCTGACAGGTGACCTGGAGGGGGCACGCAGCTATTTCAGGGGAGGACTGCTCGTACGTGAAAACGACATTGAGCTCATGCGCGGTCTCTCCTATGTCTACCTCAGGGATGAACGCATCGAGGATGCCATCAGCCTCTGGGGTGAAATACTCGATAAAAACCCCCGTGAAAAGGTCATCAAACAGGCACTGTCAAGGCTCAGGCAATCCGACGATATTCGGTCCTTTGTGAGAACCATCAACCTGAGCAGTTTTCTCTCCGCCGGAATCCCCCTCTATACGAGGCTTAAACCCTACATACTCAGCCTGTCAATAAGCATTGGGATACTGCTCGTTATCATCATTTTCTATGCAACACCGCTCTATCAGAGGGCGCTTCAGCGTTTTTACCCCGAGATCGTGGAACTGGATGCGATTGAGCTTCCTCTGGAGGAACCGGTCATTGATGCTGAACCCGAAGGTGCACTCTATTCCTTTTCGGAGGAGGAGATCAAATCAAGTTTCGTGCGGATCAAGAAGTATATCTATCGTGACAAGATCAATACCGCAGTTATTGCCCTCAACAGGATCATGCTCTCCAACGCTTCACCCTTGGTTAAGGAGCGATTCAGGGTTCTGTACACCTTCATCGACCCGCCTGACCCCCTTTCCATCGATTACAATCCCCATTTCTATGAGATCATGAAGGAGCCTGCTGTGTTCGAAGGCGTCTACGTGCGTTGGACGGGCAAGATAGCCGGACTGGAGAAAGAGGGAGAGGATATCAGTTTCGATCTGCTGGTAAATTACGAGAACGAGGACACCATCGAGGGGATCGCCCATGTGATGATTTCCGGCACCTATTACCTCGAGAACCGTCAGAATGTGGAGGTGTTCGGTAGGATCAGCGGGTATGAACGGGAGGCGGGGAAGCTGATGATGGCGGGCATGCTCATTCGTAACCTGCACCGGTAGCGGTCCCCCTCTATTTCTCCCCAATAAAGGAAGACCCCTCTCACGGAGGGGCCTTTTTAAGTCACCATATTATCGATAGGTAATTATCCGCTACAAGATTACGCCCTTGACCACGAACACCACGTCCACGCGACGATTTCTCCGCCGTCCCTCCCTGGTGTCATTGCTCGTAACGGGCCTGTCTTCGCCGTAGGCGTTGATTTTAAATGCTTCGTGTCCAAGCCCCAGTTCATCCATGAGATAATCCCGTACAGCCAAAGCCCTCTCTCTTGAGAGTTTGTAGTTGTAACTCTTCGTACCAATGTAGCAGGTGTGTCCGTCAAGATCGATCCGTACAACCTCTGCTTCAGGGTTCGAGGCAATGAATTCGTCGATCTTGTAGCGTTCTGCCATGTACTCGTCTCTGATCCTGGCGCTGTCAAAATCGAACTCCAGGGTAAGCTGTATCTCAATCATCCCGCCGGTGACCTTGGTACATCCCGAGGCATCGACGCGCACGCCGGCAGGCGTATCGGGGCAGCGATCTATGTCATCGGGCACACCGTCACCGTCACTGTCACGCACCTGAGCTGTCACCGTGGGATCCGGTTCCTCGGCCATGGCCACTTCTTCGGCTGGTTCTTCAGCAGGCGCCTCTTCAACTACCTCGACTACCGGCTCTTCCTCGACCACGGTCTGCTCTTTTGTGGCGCATCCTGCGAAAACCAGGGCTATCAGAAGGCCTGCACCAAGGATTGTTATTCCGATTTTTATGCATTTCATCTTCATACCCCCCTATCTTATTAGAAAATAACCTAAAGTCACACACCAAAATAGTGTACTGTCTGCCTGAGAGATTCCTCGTGATCGATGGTGGGCCAATACTCCAAACCAGCATAGCCACTGTATCCGAGTTTGTCTATTTCGTCAAGGATAAAATGGTAGTTCAGTTCGCAGGATGCAGGCTCGTGTCGTCCGGGGACCCCTGCTATGTGAAAGTGACCGATATAGTCACTGTTGTCCCGAATAAAGGCCACTATGTTTCCCGTCATAATTTGCATGTGATAGATATCAAACAGCATCTTTGCATTGGGGTGGTTGACTTTCTTCAGTACATCCACGCACAGTTTCGGGTCATCGAGGAAGTAGTCGGGATGGTCGACCTTGGTGTTGAATGGTTCGACGAGCAGCGTCATCCCGTGCCGTTCGCATATGCTCATCATCTCCGTGAGGGATTCAATCATGTTTTCGATCGCTTCCTCATCCGCCTGTCCCGGAATGCTGTTCCCACTTCCACTAATAAAGTTCTTACAGCCTATCTTTTTTGCATAACCGCTCATTTCCTCCAGATTGTCGAGGAGCTTGTTGCGGTCCCTGCTATCGATCAGTGCAGCGACTATTCCACCGTCGGGGTGATTGTACACAAAATCGGATGTAGTGAGGCCGTACTTTTCATTGAGCTCGCCGATGCGGTCGAAATCCTTCATCTCATCGATGAGCTGCGAACCGTCGAATCGTTTGTCATGAAACCAGAACTCATAGGCCTTGAAGCCGATGTCATGGATCTTCCTGATTCGTTCCTCATAATCGAGTGCAGAAAAAAAGGGCTCTATGCATGCTGCCAGCTGAACCATATCCGGACCTCCTCTCATATGTTCAGTATACTGTTCTGTAAATATTTCTCGAGGAGCAATGTGGCCGCACCCCTTGAGGCGGCAAAGCTTTCAATGTCAGCCGGGATGATTGATGTCTGGGAATAGATGGTGTTGATCGCCTTCAGTTTGACCACTCGGAGTATATCTCCTATCATACTTTCACCAAATGTATCGATGACTTCACCACCGAGTATGATAACACCCGGGTCGAAGACGTTTACCAGGTTTGCGATACCAATGCCGATGTTTTCACTCGCGTTGTTGATGGTGAGGTTGGCGAGTTTGTCTCCCTCCCTGGCATGATGCAGAATGTCCTCGAGCCCGATGCCATTTTCATCTTTGATCTTGTCAGAAAGACTTGAGTGCACCTTTGATGCAATATTCTTCTGTATCTCCTCAATGATCCGTGATTCCGAGACATGGGCTTCGAGGCACCCCCTGTTACCGCAGTTGCAGAGGTTCCCGTTCTGTTTGATCGTGATGTGACCGAACTCACCGGCTACGCCGTGGGCGCCGCGGTACATCCTGCCGTCGAGCAGCACACCTGATCCTACACCTTTACCGATGTATATGTAGAGAAAGTTTCGCAGCTCCCGGGCAACACCGTATCGCTTCTCGGAGAGTGCCATGCACCGTACGGAGTCATCAATGATCACATCAGTGTGGAATCGTTCAGTTAAATGAGGGCCCAGGGCCGCAGACTCCCAGCCGGTCATATTCGGTGTGTAGAGGACGATGCCCTGATGTATGTCCACAAGACCGGCGATGCCGATGCCAATGCCGAGCAGCTTTCCGGAACATCTGCCCTTTACCTTGTCCATGAACTCTCCAAGCTCATTATCCAGCAGCGGTTGAATGGCCTCACGTGTCGGTTTCGTTCCTCGAATCTTCTTTTTAAATAGAACGGTCCCTGTGAAGGAGAGCGCAGCTATCTCGAGAGCATCGGGAATGATGTTGACGCCAATGGAGCAGCAGTAGCCTTCATTGAGCCGAAGAAGTGATGCTTTTCTCCCCCGTGTGCTGTTTGTCTGACCCACCTCGATAATGATATGATCCGCCAGGAGCTCCTCGATGAGCCTCTTGGTGGTTGCTATGCTGAGCTTGGATAGTTGTGATATCTGTTTCCTGGAGATGGGTGATCTGTCCCGCACGATGTTGAGTATGACATTCTTGTTGCGTGCGGCATTGTCGACATGACTGAGGCCGGTCTGATCGATGGGGGGTTCCATTTGGCTTAACTTGAACAAATATAACTATACCAATATGCACTGTTTTGTCAATTTCAATTTTTTCTTGACAAACCGTCCCAGCACGCTAAAATAAGCTTGCTTTGAGCCAAATATATCAATTTCAAGGAGGCTACAGTAAATGAGGAAAGCACGAACGTTTCTTTTGATATCCAGTGCAATTCTTCTAATCTTCTCGTTTACCTTTGTTTTCGCCGGAAGCGGGAAGGGCAAGGAAGCAGCACCGGAAGGCGGAGGCAAGGCCGAGGAGCCGGTAGAGCTCGTTTTCTGGTGGTGGGGCGAGCAGGAGGCTGTTGGTTTGGAGGGGTGGCTCAACGAAACAGTTGCGCTGTTTGAGGCAGAGTATCCCCTTATCAAGGTTGAGACAGTGCTTCAGGCCACAGATAATGTGATCGACGATTTCACTACAGCTTCAGCTGCAGGTACCCCGCCTGACCTTCAGTATCTTTGGAATGGAATCTACCACATGGAGAATGTGTGGCTCGGTTACATCGAGCCCCTTGACGACTGGATTCCTGCAGATGAGTTGAAGGACATGTGGGCAAGTGATCTCTCATTTTATGAGGGAAAGCAGTACCGTGCCGGATGGTATCTTCTCCCCATGGGATGGGCTTACAACAAGAAGCTTTTCAAGGAAGCAGGCATACCTGCCGACATGACGCCCCCTGAAACCTGGGACGAGTTTATGAAGGTCTGTGAGATGCTGAAGCAGCAGGGCATCACACCCATCGGTGCAGGCTTCAAGGATGGATTCTGGGGTGAGTGGTACACGGGACATGGCCTGGTTCAGAATGAGGACCATGTAAGCGATACAACCAAGCTCGTGGTGGGTACCTATAGCTGGCAGGATCCCCGCTGGCATGAGCATTGGGTGGTTCTGGAAGAGGCGATCAGGTCAGGGTATTTCAATGAAGACGCCAACTCTCTCGAGCTTTATCCAGGTATCAATCTGATAAAGACGGGGGATGCGGCAATGGTGCAGACCATTCTTACCCTTATTCCCGATATCGAATCGTATCTTGGTGCCGAGAACGTGGGAATCATGCCGATGCCCAAATTTGGCAGGGGAAAACTTGCAGGCAAGCCAGTGGTCGATGTGCAGGGCGTTGGTATTTCATCCCAGTCCAAGTATAAGAGGGAAGCGGCTGAGTTCATACGGTTCATGCACAGGCCCGACAGATCTACCGCGCTATGGGAACAGGTCCATGTATTCCCCGCCAATAAGAACTGGAAGGGTGAGGACTATGTGAAGGATGCCAACTCCCTCGAGCAGTGGAAGTGGTTCAAGGGAGACAACACGGGGTATATTCCCAACATGATTGCATGGACATTCGATGCAGAAGTCATGTATACGGCACCTCAGATCCTGATGGCCGGAGTGACCACAGCTTCCGAAATCGCAGTCAATGCCGACGATGTCATGGAACGCTGGCGTGAGGAGAACCCCGATCTGCTGGAGAGTCACAAGAAGTGGGCCGGTGTTGAATAGTCCTGCCTGACGGACAGAGAAGTTTTTTCGCCAACAGATTTTGAAAAAGGGACAGGGGTCCCCGCAGGGACCCCTGTTGTAAAAAGATATGCTGAGATACAAGTGGTGGCAGCCTCTTTTCTACCTCACACCCATGGGGCTGGTGCTTCTGTTCGTGTATGGATACCCCCTCGTGCGGGTATTCGACTTCTCCATGCGACGTATACGCGGCGCAAGCGGCCCCTTTATCGGCCTCGATAATTTCCGTTTCGTGCTCCGCAATCCTGTTTTTCATGACGCAGTGAAACACAACCTGTTTCTGCTCGTTGGAGTTCCCATACTCGTTGTTCTCGCACTCATCTTTGCCTCGCTTCTCTTTGAACAGCCGCGGGGATGGAAGTTCTACCGTTTTTCACTCTTCCTCCCCTACATACTTGCTGTTCCCGTGGTCGGAGTCGTGTTCAGTTATCTCCTCATGCTCAACGGAGCGCTCAACGAGATACTGCGTGCGGTAAAGCTCGATGTGTTTGCCCTCGATTGGCTGGGGAGCCCGAAGATCGCGCTTAAAAGCGTACTCGCCATTATTATATGGAAGGAAATGGGTTTTGGCATCGTGCTGTTCTTTGCCCGCCTCATGAGTGTGTCGGAGGAAATATACGATGCAGCAAAAATAGACGGTGCAAACTGGTGGCAGACCCTCTGGTATATTACCGTTCCTCAGCTCAAGATTGTTATCGAATTTTTCGCAATTGTTACAATTATCAACCTCCTCTCCTGGGTTTTTGCATACGTCTATGTCATATCCAGGGGTGGACCGGGGACTTCTACACAGGTCATTGAGCTCTGGATATTCAACAAGGTCGCCCACGGTGCCCCCAACCCGGGTATGGGGGCGGCTGCATCTGTGATGCTCTTTCTAGTGACCATAGTTCTCATTTTTACACTCTTGAAGCTCAGGCTGAGCGTTGGGGAGGAAGAATGAGGGAAGCAGATAGAGGGAGGAAATACCACTTCAGTCAGCCGGGTCAAAGGATAACCAGGCAGTTCCTTCTCATCATCATTACCATCATCGCTCTCTATCCGATTTACTGGATGATAGTGACGGCTTTCAAATCGCAGCCTGATTATCTCGTAAACAAGTTTGGTTTTCCCCAGGCACTTCATTTTGGCAACCTCATTACCGCGCTGCGGGGAGGGCGATTCGCCCGATGGTTCCTGAACTCGATTATTATCACCACCGGTGCAACGGTGACAAGCACGACGATCGCGAGTTTTGCAGCATTCGCCTTTGCCAAGATGCCCTTTAAGGGAAGCGACACACTTCTCAATTTTGTCATTTCACTGATGGTTGTACCTCCCGTTGTCATGATTGTCCCTTTATTCATTCTCTATGCCCAGTTGAAGTTCACATCCACCTATCAGGGAATCATCATACTCTACACAGGCCTCACCATGCCTTTCTCAGTGTATCTGCTGACGAATTTCTTTAAAACAGTACCCCATGATATTGTCGAATCGGCATTGATAGACGGATGCAATCATTTCAGGATCATGCTGCGTATCTATATACCCCTGTCGGCACCTGCAATAGTTACGCTCATCATTGTGAACGCACTCTGGATGTGGAACGAGCTCCTCCTCGCACTGGTATTCCTGCCCAAGGATGAGATGCGTACACTCATGGTGGGTATCACGGCCTTCAAATCGAAGCTCAACCTGGATATTCCGGTGACCATGGCAGGGCTTTTCCTGAGTACTCTTCCCATGCTCGTACTGTACATCGTGTTTCAGCGTTTCTTCATCCGCGGTTTGACCGCTGGTGCCACAAAGGGTTGAACATGTCTGCGGGAATAGCTTCCACAGCGTACAGAAGGAGAGTTGAACGTTTGCAGGCTGAGCTCGTCAAGCTCGGCCTGAGGGGAGCGTTGATTACCAATCCTGCAAACCTCTTCTATCTTTCCGGACATCTCATAGCTGAAGGAAACGGTCCTGCACTGCTCTTTGTGCCCGGGGGTGGTGCTCCGGTGCTTATCATTCACGAGGATGAAGAGCCGCTCTTATCGGTACAGAGCTTTGCAGGTAGTCTGATCACCTATACTTCGCGTGATGTGGAGGATGGACTGCATGCGGCCTCCCGGTGTTTCAGAGGGGAGTTTTCCGGTACCATCTTCCCTCTGGGGATTGAACCCGACAGCCTTTCCCTCCAGTGTGCAGTGGAGATAGGTCTGGTATCAACAAAGGATTGGGGGGATGTTCAGGGCATCATCGCCCGTTTTCGTCAATGCAAGGATCCCGAAGAGATCGAGCTCCTGCGGGTGGCCGCCACCATTGCAGACACAGGGCAAAAGACGGCCCGTGAGCTCTACCGCGAGGGGTTGACCGAGATAGAGCTCTTGGCAGGCTGCAGGTCGGCCATGGAAAGGGAAGCGGGCCGGCCAATTGGGTTTCTTGCCGATGTACTATTCGGGTCTGCAACAGCGCTCATGGGCAGCCCCGGGGGGGTTGCTGGAAAGGGCTGCGCGGCTCGATCTGACCCGGCCATTGTTGATCTTCTCCCACAGATAGGGGGCTATTTTGCCGATACAACGCGCACCCTGTGGGCAGGTGAGCCGCCTGCAGCCCGACGAAATGTTGTGGATCTGCTCATGGAGGTGAAGCGGGACCTCGAGAAACTCCTCAGGCCAGGTGTACAGGCGGTGGAGGTCGATGGCGCGGCTCGTGAGAGGCTTTGCAGGGAGGGCTCATTTCCCCATCACACGGGACACGGTATCGGTATATCACACTATGAACCGCCCTTTATCAGGCAGCACTCGCGGGATGTGCTGGAGGCTGGTATGGTGATTACTCTCGAGCCGGGCCTCTACTACGACGACTGGGGGGCACGGATCGAGGATGATTATCTCATCACCCCGGATGGATTCGAGAAGCTGACCGGATCGGAGGACAGCTGATGTCATCCTGCAGGGCTGCTGTATGGACCGGTATCAACAGGGTCGAGGTTCAGGAGCGGACAGTGCCCGCTCCCGGTTCCGGGGAGGTGTTGTTGCGGGTGAGATCAGCGGGCATATGCGGAACAGATCTGCATATACTCTCGGGTACCCATCCCCAGGCAAAGCCTCCCCTTGTACCTGGCCATGAATTTGCGGGTGAGGTGTTCAGGATCGGTGAGGGTGTGGATGCATCCCTCACAGGAGCGCGGGTAGGTGTGGATTCATACCGCGGGTGCGGTGAGTGTCCCTACTGCCGTTCAGGCAATCGGCAGCTCTGTGAAAAGGGGACATGTGAGTTCGGTATCAACATCGATGGAGGTTGGCAGGAGTATCTCGTGGTACCGGTGGAGAACCTCTATGACCTGCCGGACAGTGTCTCTTATCTGGAAGCCGGTGCCGGCTGTGTACTCAACTGCCCCATGGCGGCCGTGGAGATGGTGGGGGTGGATGCGGGAGATAATGTGCTTATACTTGGAGACGGCCCGTCGAGCCTCGTTATGCTGCAGCTTGTTCGCATAAAGGGGGCCAGGAAGATTGTGGTGTCGGGCCATCGTCAGCGGCGGCTGAAGCTTGCACGGGAGCTCGGGGCGGATCAGGTGATCAATACCCATGAGGCCGGGCTCGCCGATGCACTGGGTGAGCTTGCGGGCAGGATACATGTCGTTGTGGATGCGGTTGGAAAGTCTGAAACCCTGGCAGAAGCCCTGATGGTCGCGGGTAAGAGGGCACGGGTGCATCTCTTCGGCCTTCCCGAAGGGCCCCTTGGCGATCTTCCAATGGACGAGTTTTTATGGAAGGAGCTCACCCTGACAGGTTCCACTGGCGCTCCCTCGCTGTGGCCCATGGCAATGGAGTATCTTCAGCAGGGATCTCTCAACGTGTCACCCATCATAAGCCACCGGTTCTCTCTGGAGCAGGCCCGGGAAGCTGTGGATTATATTCTGAGCAATCCCTCAGAGATAGTTAAGGCTGTCTTCGAGCTGTCGTGACAGGAGTACCCATGGCAGCAGAGGGTATGGAGAAGAGAAATGCTCCCCTATACGCAGGGTGATGGTGCACCCTTAAGTTGTGTATTGTTCGAGAGGACATGCCTATGAAGCTGAGCTGTCTCCCTGTCTCCTTTTTCAGTGAGATAGTATCGGGAGCCATGTCGATAAACCAGTGGGCTGCCATGGGAAGCTCACTCAGGCTCGATGGCATTGATCTCAGTGTTCTTTTCCTTAAAACCCTCGACGCCGTATACCTGCAAAATATTCGACGCGGGATAGAAAAGGAAGGGATGCGGGTGGTGGTTTTGAACACCTATCCCGATCTGACCCACCCCGACGAAGCTGCGCGGGAGCGTGAACAGGCACAGCTTGAAGCGCATATTAAGGCGGCCGGGTTGCTCGGAGCGGAGATGGTGCGCGTAACAGCGGGGCAGGACCATCCGGAGACCGACCGTTCCCGGGGTATCGGCTGGGCGGTCGAGGGACTGCGGAGTGCCGCACAGAAGGCTGAAGATGTGGGTGTGACACCGGTGTACGAGAATCATTCAAAACCGGGAGCCTGGCACTATCCGGATTTTTCCTATCCATCTGACATCTTTCTCGAGATCGCGGACCGTTTGCAGGGAACATACATGAAGATCCTTTTCGATACGGCAAACCCCATTTCCAGAGGTGAGAAGCCCCTCCCCATTCTATACAGGGTCATTGACAGGCTGGGCTGTGTGCATGCTGCGGATACGTCATCTGAGCAGGGGTTACAACCAGTACTGCTCGGTACCGGCCTTGTCCCCTTCGATGATATCTTCTCCTTTCTGAAACAGTCAGGCTATGAGGGCTGGATCAGTATCGAGGAGGCGAGCGGGCTCGGGAAGAGGGGCGTTGAGGAAGCGGTGAGGTTTGTGCGAAATACATGGATGTAAAAGTATCGGCGGAGCCACGGATGGCGGCAGCCGATGCGAAATACATGGATGTAAAAGTATCGGCGGAGCCATGCGACCGTAGGCGACCGAAGGGAGTCCCTTTAGGGAGAGTGCCACTGGTAGATGGCGGAAACCGATGCGAAATAGATGGATGTAAAAGTATCGGCGGAGCCACGGATGGCGGCAGCCGATGCGAAATAGATGGGATCAGGCAGGGGGTATGGATGAAACTTCATGAGCACCACCTGTTTCCCCGTGACCTGGAGCGGGACTACCCCCTCGCCGTGAAAGGCGAAGGGGTCTGGCTCTGGGATGGCGATGGGAAAAAGTATCTCGACGGCTGTTCCGGTGCGAACGTTACGGGTATAGGGCACGGGGTACGGGAAATCGCAGAGGCTCTGGCAGAGCAGGCAGCCCGGATTGCCTATGTGCCACCGCAGCATTTTCTTCATGAAAAGGTGCTCGAGTTTTCCGAAATGCTGATAGACATGGCGCCTGAAGGCTACTCACGCGTGATGCTCCTCTCCGGTGGTTCGGAGGCTATGGAGAACGCCTTCAAGATTGCCAGGCAGTTCCATGTTCTAACGGGCTCTTCGTCGAAATACAGGATCGTTTCACGCTGGCGGGGGTTTCACGGAAACACCCTTGCCGCCGATGCGGCAGGCGGACACACGCTGCGGCGAAGCCTGTATATGCCCATGCTCATGCCTGTACCGCACATCGTGCCTTCATACTGCTACCGGTGCCCCCTTGACAAGAGCTATCCAGGCTGCAACATTGGTTGTGCCCTTGATCTGGAAAAGACCATTCTCCAGGAGGACCCTGCCTCTATTTCCGCATTTTGTGCTGAAACCATGGTGGGAGCAGCAGCGGCAGCGCTTACACCTGTGCCCGAGTATTACAGGCACATCCGAGAGATATGCGATCGGTACAATGTGCTCTGGATTGCCGATGAGGTCATGACCGGCGTCGGAAGGACAGGCACCTTTCTGGCGATCGAGAGGTGGAATATGCTTCCCGATCTCGTGGTGCTTGCCAAGGGGCTCTCGAGCGGGTATCAGCCGCTTGCGGCCATACTTATCCATGACCGGGTGTTCAGGGCTTTCGAGAAGCACAGAGCCGCCTTCATAGGCGGCCATACCTACAATGCACACCCGGTCACGGCCAGCGCAGGGATTGCCGTGCTCAGCTACATGCAGAAGCACCGCCTTATGGACAGTGTAACCGCAAAGGGTGCGTTGCTCGAGAGGGGTCTGCGGGATTTGGCGGAAGACGAACCCATGATCGGTGACATACGCGGTAGGGGGCTCATGTGGGGCATGGAGTTTGTGCAGGACAGGAAGTCCAAGGAGCCTTTCAACCCCCGTATATCCCTTGCAAAACGTATCATGCTCCGGGCCATGGAAAAGGGTTTGATCATCTACCCCGTCGTGGGGCTTGCCGATGGACAAAGAGGGGACGGTGTGCTGATCTGCCCACCCCTCGTGATCAAAGAGGGGGAGATAGAGACCCTGCTGAACATGCTTGCCGAAACACTGCGGCAGGTTCGGAAGGAAACAGGAGGACAATCATGATCATTGCCCGCGAAAAGGGTGCACCCAGCATCGATGTGCCGGAACCGAACAGGCGTACCCTGAAGGTGCTCCTGTCCCCACTACTCCATGAAGGGCTCGGTTCGATCGCGTCCGGCCTCACCATACTTCCGCCGGGGGGACAGTCCGATCTCCATGCGCACGGGGAGGGGGAGCTGTTCTACGTGCTGAGCGGGCGGTGCAGGATTATCGTCGGTGATGATGATGAGGAGCTCGAACAGGGCACCTCAGTTTGGGCCCCGCCGGGCCTTTCACATCAGCTCATAAACAGTGAGGATGAGCAGTGCCGGATTCTATGGGTGCTCTCACCATCGGGCCGGGAGCGGGCAATTATTGAGAAATCGAAGGAGAAAAAATGAGAGGTATACTGCCAGATTACAGCACTGCGGATAGGCTCCAATGAGACCATCTGTATTGAAGGTCCTCTCTGAGGTGGAGATCAGCAGGATAGACGCCGAATCGAGACGCATACTTGCCGAGTCAGGTGTCAAGGTGCGTCATCCCAACGCTCTGGACCTTCTCGAGGAGGTGGGCTGTGAGGTGGACCGGTCTGCATCCATGGTCCGCATGAACGATCAGGTAATCAGCAGGGCTTTCGACGAAGCCCCCAGCTGCTTCAGTCTTCACGGGCGTGATCCTTCGCAGAAGATACTGCTCGGTAAAGAGGAGGTGGTGTTCGGGCCGGGAGGGTTTGCCGTGTTTGTGGAGGACGCTGACACAGGAATGCGGCGCGGCGCAAACCGAAAGGACCTTCGTGAACATTTGCGGCTCTCGGATTTCCTTCCAGGCTGCGTCTTTAACCATGTCAATGTATTTCCCTCCGATCTCCCTGAAAAAACAGCAGACCTCCACATTTGGGCCGATTCTCTCATCTATCAGACCAAACCCATCATGAACGAAAATTACAGCGCACATTCGGTGGATGTACTCGTGGAGATGGCGGCGGTTGCTGCGGGATCGACCCGGGCTGCGCTGGAGCATCCGCAGGTCTGCCTGGATGTATGTGTGGTCTCTCCCCTTACCCACGAGACGAGGCAGGTCGACCTGCTTCTGTCCGGAGCGCGCTATGGTCTCCCCATCAGTATAAACGCCGGGCCCATTGCAGGAGGCACGAGCCCCGTCACACTTGCTGCAGTGGTGTCGCAGGCCAATGCGGAGCTGCTGAGCGCACTGGTTGTGACCTTTGCAGGGGCGCAGGGTCAGGGCAGGCCAATGCCTCCCGTGCTCTACGGGAGCTGGGGAAGGCACATGGATATGAAATACGGCACAGTCACCATGGGCGGACCGGAGTTCTGCCTCCTGAAGGTGTGCACGGCACAGATGGGAAGGTTCTACGGGGTTCCGACGAGGGGGGGCGGTGCTCTCTCAGACAGTCTTCTGTCCGATGCACAGTCAGGGTATGAGAAAATGCTTACCACAGCCGTTCCGGCTCTTGCCGGGCTCAACTACATTTCCGGTATGGGGCTCAACGAGTCCGAGAATCAGCAGAGCCTCGCCCAGCTCGTCATCGACAACGAGATCGTCGGCATGGTGCAGAGGCTGATGCGGGGCGTTCTAGTTGATGATGAGCATCTTGCCACGGACCTCATCATGGAGACAGGGCCTGACGGGAACTTCCTCGATTCCGACCACACCCTGCGCTTCTTCAGGGAGGAGTTATTCGATCCTGTGATTTCAAACCGCATGAAGTATGAGCGCTGGCAGGACTCAGGTTCACTCCCGGTTCATCGGAGGGCACTGGAGAGGGCCGAACAGATACTGCGGGATCATCACCCAGAGCAGGAACTGGATGAAAAGGTGGCTCGGGAGATATACGCAATCGTCGAGCGTGAAGATCAGTGAGAGCTGAAGTCCGGCGAGGAATAGCATAAACATCGATGGTGCACATCCTCGGGCCAGTGGATCACGAAATGAATAAAAGGCATGCACAGAACTCAAAAGAGATATTCCTAAAAACCCTTGGGCATGAAAAGGCAGAACGGGTTCCCTGTGCATTGCACTGGTGGGGTGTCTACAAGTATGAACTGCCTGGTCATGACTATATGCGCGATGCCTGGACTGATGGCAGGCAGCTGTACCCCGTATACATTGATTTCTATGAGACCTTCAAACCGGACTGGTTCCACCTCCATATAGGCACACCCGTCTACTTCAGAGATGCAGAGATCGTGCATCGGGGAGATCGGTCATTCTTCAGGATTGCAGAGCGCTTCCGTGGTATCAAGGGAGAGGACAGGTACTTCTCTGTCAATTCGTCGGATGATGAGGAGATCGTGGATTTCCCGGATTATCTACTCGGTTCACGCTCCTTCAAGCCGAAGGTAGATCCCGGGAGCAGGCATAGCATCGATGAGTACATAAAACGATATGTGCACATGAGCAGTGATGAGATCATTGCCCTCGGCTACACCGACCACATTCCACCCCTGGTCGAGGCATACGGCGAGGAGGTCTTCATCGCCGTTCACATCCCGTCGGCGATCTGTGAGATCTTCGACCCTATCACGGGGTATACGGGATTCGAGGAGGGGCTCATGGCGCTGCATGATGCCCCCGAAGGCATGCGTTATCTCATCGAGCAGTGCTACGCAGAGCAGCTCGAGTGGGTCAGGGCCTACGCCCGTGCAGGAGTACACGGATACAGCATTTCTGAGAGTTATATTTCTCCCGACATCGCGGGAGCTGAGGTGTACAGACAGTATCTGAAACCCGTACACAGGGAGTACTTCGCAGAGGTGCGTCGCAGCGGCATGATACCCCTCTGCCATTTCTGGGGTGACGTGAAGCCCATTCTTCATGACCTGCAGGAGGTCGGTATAGAGGGGCTCATGATCGAGGAAAGCAAAAAGACCTTCACCCTCGATATCTGCGAGCTCCTGAAAATTGTGGGTGGGAAGCTTGTCCTTTTCGGGAACCTGGATTCCCTATCCCTGCTGCATGACGGGTGCCCCGAGGAGGTGCGCGAGGAGGTGCTGCGGCAGTACCGCTGTTCAAAGGGACGATTCATTGCTGCAAACGGGAGCCCCATAACCCCGGGCACACCTCAGGAGAATGTGCATGTACTGATAGACACGATCAAGGAGGTAGGGTATCGATGAACTCGAAGGAGAGGATGCAGATTGCCATGGCGCATGAGGAGCCTGACCGGGTTCCCTATATGGCCACCTTTGTACCCGAGATGGAGCTCCTGCTCCGGGATCGGTACCGGGAGGAGCTTGCCGAAATCGGCGGTCACACGGAGATGAAGTATCAGGGGATGAATGAGCTGGATATACTCTTCGGCCATGACATGCTGCTTTTGACGTATGGCATGTCTACCGGCTACTACCGTGATACGGATTCAGAGTCCTACAAGGACGAGTGGGGCATCACCTGGCGGAAAATCCCCTATGAAGCCATTAACGGTACGGGTATCTACACCGAGATCGTGGATTTCCCCCTTGCCGATAGTAGTAAGATCGATTCCTATGTACCCCCCGATCCTGGCATGGAGGATATGTCCTATGCGGAGGGGGTCATCGAACGGTTCGGCCGGGAGAAGTATATATGTGGTATCATCGACTGTTCGATCTTCGAGGCCCTCAAGTATCTGCGGGGGATCGAGCAGAGTCTCGTAGACCTCCTGCAGGAGAAGGATATTGCGCATTATGTCATGGATATGTCCGTGGAGTACCATC
The DNA here is from genome assembly GCA_965603595.1 of uncultured bacterium. Taxonomy (GTDB): domain Bacteria; phylum Spirochaetota; class B62-G9; order B62-G9; family DRHN01; genus JAGLSF01. Next base: position 2,172 of record CBFDDP010000041.1, on the reverse strand, counting down.
TGAAGCTCGGTTACGAGCTCATCGACCGGGGGGTGGATATACTCTGGCTTGCCGACGATATCGGCGGAGAGCATGCCATGCTCATGTCGCCCGAGACCTTCCGTGAGATGATCAAGCCGAAGATGGGGTACATGGTGGGTGAGCTGAAGCGGTATGACCCGAATATCAAGGTCGCCTTTCACAGCGACGGCTATATCGAGCCGGTGATCGACGACATCATCGAGGTGGACATCGACCTGCTCAACCCCATACAGCCGGAGTCCATGGAGCCGGCCGCGTTCAAGCGGCGCTACGGTAAACGCATCGGACTCTGGGGTACGGTGAGTGTGCAGGAGACCTTTCCCTTCAAGGGTCCTGATGATGTGGCTGCCGAGGTACGGGAGCGGATCGAGACCTGTGCCCCCGGTGGCGGCTTCCTCATCGCACCGACGCACAACATACAGCTCGATGTGCCCCTGGAAAACGTGGATGCTTTCTACCGTGCTGTGAAGGAGTATGGGGCATATTCCATAGGGGGATAATAGCCTATGTCGCCAAAGCATAAGGTTATGGCAGCCCTGCACGGTGAACGCACCGAAACCGTGCCTGGTGGGCTGCATGGCTGGGGCATGTACAAGTTCGCCCATGCAAGCAGGCTTTCAGACTACAGCCTCGAGAAGGAGATGTGGAAGATATACGGCGATGAGCTCCTACGTATTGAGAGTGATTTCCAAGAAACCTTTCGGCCCGACTTCATGCAGCTTGCCGAGGCCTTCTTCGAATCCAAGAAAGAGATCATACATGACACCGCCCATGACGGCCTTTTACATGCCGTCAGGAAACTGGAGTCGAGAGGGGTGATCGACGAGTTCCTCGATCTCGTGTACGACGAACCTGATGAGCTCTTCGAGAGAAAGTTCGGCCACATGCGGGATCTGGCAGACAGGTATGGAGAGGAAATCTTCATTATTTTCACCACTGAAGGACCGGTGCACGACCTGCTCGACTCTGACGGTGTTCTCGGATTCGAAGAGGGCATGGTCGCACTCGTACAGGCTCCCCCTCTATTTGACTACCTGCTCCAGGGTATGTTCGAACGTCAGCTTAGATACGTGGAGAAGGCCAGGAAGTATGGAGCACATTCCTACTCCCAGTCTTTCTCCTATTTGTGTCCGGATATGGCCTCGCCTGACATGTACAGGGAAAGGGTCTTTCCCATACAGCGATCCTTCTATCGGGCGGTCGAGAGTATGGGGCTCGTGCCGATACTCTGCGCCTGGGGTTGGGTGACGCCCATCGCACGATATCTGCGGGAAACCGGGATCAGAGGGCTCATGATCGAAGAATCACGAAAGAGTTTCATCAACGATATCGGGGAAATCAGGGAAGAGCTGGGTGACGGAATCGGGCTTTTCGGAAACGTGAGCGGTGAGCACACCCTGCTGCACGGCAGTGTACAGGATGTGCGGGACGAGGTGCTCAGACAAATTGAGCAGGCGGGTGTGCGGGGCGGATTCATTTGCTCGAGCGGCACACCCATTGCTTTCGGTACACCGCCGGAAAATGTCCATGCCCTGATCGATACGGCGAAGGAATATGCCCTTTAAATAGACTCATGTAAAGGGAGCGCTCTGTTTGTTCACAGGGTGCTGAAGATTGTGGATGTGCATACCTCATGGGGAGATGTGCGGTTATGAAGGCAAAATCAGAGGATACAGGGAAGCCGAAACTGGGTGTGGTATTCTTTGCGGCGCGCTGGTTTGAGGAGGTGGTGCTCGGTAAGGAGGGTACTGCCCGTGAGTTTGAAGGCTTTTTGAAGGAGGACAAATCGCGTATCATCGACGGGCTCTCGGCGGAGTGCCTGCCGGTCGAATGCCCTCTGGTGACCTCGAGGGCAAAGGCGCGGGAGGCGGTGAAGATGCTGCTCAGCGAGGAAGTGGATGCCGTGCTTCTCTGCTTCGTAGTCTGGTCAGAGGATGAGTATCTCCTCGACATGAGGGATGTGATGCTCATCCGGCCCACCATACTCTGGACGTACACACCCTACCAGAGGGCCCCTGAGCACATGGATGTCATGACCCTTTTCAGAAACTCAGGGCTTGTCGCAACCTTCCAGAGCTTTGGTGTGCTGAAGAGAATGGGGATTTCACCATTTCAGGTGACGGGAAGCGTGCTCGAAGACGCACCGATCAA
>CBFDDP010000040.1:0-22832 GCA_965603595.1 uncultured bacterium | reverse complement strand
AGCCACAGGAAGGCCCCTCTCTGAAATATATCCGTATAGAATGCCAATCCCCTCAGGAGAGTGCAGTTTTAGTCCATTTCCCCCAACAGTATGTTTAAGATTAGATGCATTTTATGCTCACTTAAAAGGAAGTTTGGCCGTCTATAAATCAAGGTAAAAAAATGACCGTTGAAAACTGAAGATACGTATCTTGTCGATGTCTTCCCATATCGCTTGATGATCGAATCATGTGTTGATATCATTTTATAGGTTTCCTCACTGCAATTATTCCTGGGCCTGTGTTTGTTCTGTGGTATTTACGGAACTTTTTATATTTATATGGAGGATGAAGTGAAGTACATAAAAATCATATTAACCATAATTACCGTACTATTGACATTGAATATCGTTAAGTCTATGATACCATCAGCAACCGCAACCAGCGTACAGGATGTAAACATCAGCTCTGTGTATGGATTGCGTACCTTACCATTAAAAGTTGAGATTGTAGATTGATTGTATAGATAAGCGATAAAAAGTTTACATGAGTGAATTAGAAGATAAAATCCATTTGGCGTATAATGGAGCAGGCCATACGATAGCGTATTATCATCTTGGCATACCTTTCATCTCTGTAACCGTCCCCGCTAATGGTTCTGGTGTTTCAATAATTCCTAAAGATAGAACAATAGAGGTTGATAAAAAAATAATGATATCGCTTGCTGGCCCTTCATCCGAATTGATATGTCTGGGGAATGTTAGTCTTATTTCAAATGGAGATATTCAACGTGCCAGAAGGTATGAGCAGACCGAACAGGAATTAAATACATTGAAAAATAAAATAGAGAGTATCTTAAAGCAACCACAAAATCGCTATGCCATTGAGTTGTTGGTAAATGAGTTGTTGAAAAAACCTACACTCACTGGAGATGAGGCCTTTTCAATTATTAAAACCGCATTCAAAGAATATGAAAAAATTAAAGAATGAATATTTGGATTCCGTGATCCTGTTTGATATACCACGCACATAATCTGTTCAATCATCATCCACACTCTCATCAAACTCAGCCCATAGAGGTCTATGGTCGGATATCATGAGGCTGGCCTTTTTGTCATCATTACCGAACAGCACTTCATCAAACTTGATGATGGTATACGTGCCAGTAAACTCTTTGCTGAACTGTGATTGAAACCAGATATTATCGTAGAGCTTATCCTTAATAGATGTGGGAACCTTGCCGTTTACATAGATCATATTGGGAATAGCAGTAATTTTAACAAAACTCGTATTCGGTAGCCACAGGAAGGCCCCTCTCTGAAATATTTCAGTATAGAGTGCCGATCCCCCTTAAGATATACAAGAATAAATGAAAAGATCCCTATTCCAAATATTCACGAGTTATGCTATACTGTCGGCACATCTGGTTATTGCATCCTTGACGAATACTATTACGAGGAAGCATCGAGATGAAAAAGGTGATAGCGTGACCATAGTCACTTTTTAACTAAATTTCGTGTCTTGCAGGGCATTCCCTGCAAGCTGAAGACATATATTTGCCTATAAATAGATAAGGGTTGAGGAGGTGCTTGATATTACGTGTCTAGAACGAAGATGTTAGTGGGCATTTCTGTTATCATGTTCCTACTTCTTTCAATAGGTTTTGTTATCGGTTTTGTATCGTATATCCCGATTCAGAAAACTAGAGCGAAACGGAGGTCGGATCAGAGACAGAAGATAGAAGAAACCCGGGTAACAGAATATATAAATAAAGCGGCGCCCGTAATCATATCAGAGACGCTGGACGGAGAGAAGTGGTATCTGGCAGATCAAAGAGGAAAGGTTGTTCTTGTTTTTTTCTGGTCAGTTTTATGCAGCAGTTGTATCGACGTGATTCCAACAATGAACAGCATACATTCGAAGTACGGAAATAGAGAGGATTTTCTACTTGTAGGAGTACATAGATTCCCTGACAAGGAGCTTATTGCCTGTTATTGTTCTACAAAGGATATTATGTGGCCTCAGCTCCATGAAACGGGAGAATCAGGAGAAACTGGTTTCTTTAACAAAATGGATATAAAGAGGACACCCGCCGTATGCATCATCGATAGGGAAGGTAAAGTGAACGGGATCTATATGGATGTACGTGAAGTTGAAGGAGAGCTCCAGGGCTTGCTATAATCGAATAGTCATAACCACTGAATAATTTATTGGATTATATATGGTAATTCTATATGACTATGATACAGTAATCAGATGTTCTGTTGTAACTGTTATTAAACTAAATCGATATTTGGGTAAAGGAGGCTAAAGGTGAGCGTGACGAAAAAAAACAAGAGTCTCTTCACGCGCTTCTTCTCTGTGATTTTCGTTGTATGGGTACTAGCGGGTATCGGATTTGCATCCGCTTTTTTATTTAGTTGTGCGGAGGAAGAATGCCTCGTGTGGGGAGAGAACTGTTCTCAGCAATATCTATTGGATAATTACGGAACAACCGAAATCGATTGCTGTGAAGGGTGGTGTGACACTCATGGCGGGTATTACCTTACTTGTGGGCGCTCCTGACGTGGCCTGACATACCGAACAGATGAGCACTATATCGATAACTCGTCAGAGGCTCTTATTCGACAGCCACAGGAAGGCCACTCTCGGGAATATATCGGTACTCAATGCGAATTGAATGTGTTCCGATGGTTCGTGATGGTGAGGCGGTGATCAAAGGCAGAGAGAACATCTTCGAGTACTTCAAAGAGCTAAAAGATTATCTTGCTGAATAGCAGAAATATCAAAGCGACGCATGCTCCTGCGACGCCTACGGTAATGCGGAATAACCTTCCATAGAGCATCAGCCCTTGACTGCCCCAAAGGTAAGGCCGCGTACAATGTAGCGCTGCACGGACAGAACGAGGATGGCCGGCGGCAGCATGGCCGACAGAAGCCGCGTTGCCACAAACCAGAACTGCACACCCTGGGTATGTTCCACGCCTGCAATAATAACGGTAACCGGCTGAGCCTTCTGATAACTCAGGATCAGCGCGAAGATGAACTCGTTCCAGGAAAAGGCAAAGCAGAGCACCGCCGATACGGCAAGGGCCGGCGCAGCCAGGGGTAGAGAGATGCGTAGAAAAGCTTCGAATCGAGACGCCCCATCCACCCAGGCTGATTCCTCCAGCTCTATGGGCAGTTCCTTGAAGACGTCGCGCATGATGAGCACCACGAAGGGTAACGTAAAGGTGGCGTTTACCATGATCAGGGACCAACGGGTATCCAGCAGGTTAAAGGTCTTCATGAAGAGAAAGAAGGGAATTGCCGTGGCCATGGGTGGCAGAAATCGCTGTGAGAGGAACCAGAGGGTTATGTCCTTGTTCTTCCAGCGGTAGAAGCGAAAGCGGGCAAGTCCATATCCGGCCAGGGTACCAAGAAAGACTGCAACGAGTGTTGCTCCACTTGATATGATCAGACTGTTAAGCAATGCGTTTGTTATCTCCCGCCCCCGGGCAATGTACTCGTTCTTCCAGTTGAACAGAGTTGGCTTGAATTGCAGAAAAGGAATAAGGGACGGTTTTGAAAGGATGACGCCTGGCGGTTTGAAGGAGGTGATAATTGCCCAGTAAAAGGGGAAAAAAGCCCAAGCCATGGCAATGATTATCACAATCCACACTATGAAATTGCCGATGTTTTTCTTTTCCTTTATCGCCACAGAATCACCTCCTTTAATCGTAGATTTGTCTGAGCCGCTTGAAGAAGAATATGCTGATCCCGAGCATGATGAATAGCAAAAGATAGGACAGCGCCGAGGCGTAACCTGTGTTGAAATTACGAAGGCCGGTGAGATAGATATAATAGGAATAGGTCTGTGTTGCCATTCCCGGCCCGCCCGAGGTCATGCTGAAAGGAATGTCCAGTATCTTGAAGGTTTCAACCATACGCAGAATGGTCACGGTAAACAGTACCGGGCCAATGAGTGGCAGCGTGATATACCGGAACATCTGCCATCCTGAGGACGTATCAAACACCGCTGCTTCATAGATTTCATCGGGCAAAGACTGCAGTCCTGCCAGGATGACAAGGAAACAGAAGGGTGTCCATTGCCAGACATCTACCAGCGTGATGGCAAAGCGTGCAAGCCAGACATTGGAAAACCAGGCTGGCAGGTTGAGCATGCCCATTGCTCTGAGGATGGTGTTTACAGCACCAATTTCCTCATGGAAGATGGTAAGCCCCAGATAGCCCAGGGCAATGGGAGCGGTAAAAAGGGGCATGGTTAAAAGGGAGCGAATTGTGCGTTGCCCGCTCAGAGGTTTGCGCAGAGGCCTGCTGACGAGAAGGGCCAGTATAAGCCCAATGATGACCGTCAGAGCCACGTCGGCAATGACAAAGTACAAGGTAACACGCAGTACGCTCCAGAACCGGTAATCAGTGAAGGCCCGGCCAAAATTCCCCAGCCAGATGAATCGAGGTTCGCTACCCAGGCGAGCATGAAAAAAGCTCAGCCGAAGGGAGTAGAGTAAAGGAAATATGGTGAAGATGAGTACCCATATGACTCCCGGTCCCACAAAGAAAAATTTTGCACGATCCTTCTTTGCCATGGTTTACCCTCTGTATATGAGACGGTGTCGGGTTGAATGACTCTTGTTCTTACCCTTCTCATCTCATTCGTTAATAAAGGGGGAGGAGGACTCCCTTGTCAGACCCTCCTCCCCAATCGCAATGTTCAGCTGCCTGTTACGGCGTGTATCCGATCGACTCCCGGTACAGCCTGAGCAGTTCGTCTTTGCCGTAATCCTTGATGATCCGTTTCCAGTCCTTGTAGGTCCTATCCAGGGCCTTCTGTGCCGAGAGCTGGCCGGTGACTGCCTCGGAGAGGTGCACATCCCATATTTCCTGCATTTCCGGAGTACCTGGAATGCGCATGTAGTTCTGGAATATGGGATAGTTGTAGAAGTTGTCCTGATAGGCACCAATGAACTCTTTGGCATCCTCAGCATCGTAGCCACCAATAACGTACTCCTCGGTTGTGGCCTCGCCGTAGGGTGGAAACCAGTCATAGGTGGTGCCAGGATCAACGCCAGTCCAGCCCATGTACACGTTCCAGTGGTTGATTGGAGGCGTGGACTGCCACGCTATGAAATAGTAGCACAGGTCTGGATTGTCAGCATACTTCGAGATTACGGGATGCCAGGAGCAACCCACCTGATTCCCGACCATGTTCGGTTTGGGCAGGTTCAGAAAACGCTTCTTCTGCATGTCATAGGGCTTTTTGGTCCCGGGAATACCACGTGCGCCCAGCTTGCCCTGAATCACTGACTGTGTCGGGTCCTGCGAAAGCGATCCAACATCACCCCATGAGAAACAGAATATCGCATTGCCCGATAGGAAGTCGGCCCATGCCTCTCCCAGGCTCCACCCCCACATCGCCGCGGTACCGGCCTTGGACAGCTTGAGCAGCATTTCCAGAGCCCTTACATGCCCCGGAGAGTTGATAAGCGGTTCCATCGTCTCCGGATCGAACCAGTACACGTTGTGATACTTGGTGACCTTTGTCTTGGGAGAGCCCGGATAGGGAATAACCACATACGGTGCGGAGAGTGACATGAAGTGGAAGAATCCCTGGCCGCCAACCTTGAGGTGCATGGTGATGCCGTTGTCCGGATCGCCATCTTCGTTCCAGTCCTTCCCATGGAAAAACTGGGCGACCTCCAGTACATCCTCCCAAGTCTCCAACTCTACGGGCATGGCGTGGCCCATCTCCCTCTTGAACTGGGCCTGCCACTTCGAACTGTTGATAATGTCCCTCCTGAAGTAAAGGACCTGGGCATCGTGGTCGTTGTTGCCGCCATACCAGTGATCGCCCCACTTCATCAGCTCGGCTACAGCCGGAGCAACGGATTCCCGGTCCCACTTGGGCATACGGCGATCGTTGAAGTACTTGTCAATGGGAAGGATCCAGTCGTTGAGTATATAATCACCGTAGTAGTTTGAGCAGTTGATGATGACATCGTAATTTCCAGTCTCTGTCATGAAGTCAGTGAAAATTTTCTCACGTAGCTCAGCAAAGGGGATCTCCACGATGTCATAGGTTGCCCCGGTCAACTCCTCAAACTTGTTGCGCCAGAAGTAAAGTGGACCTGAAATAGGGCCTCTTTGACCTGCTGAGTAGACACCAATGGTGAACTTTTTACCCTTCCAGGCCCGGTCTGGCCTACCCGTGTCTGCCGCCTCAAAAGCTGCCTGGGCCGTCTTTGCCTCCGTTCTGTTCTCCGTTGGGAAACCCATAATCGTCTGCGCAGTCACAGTCTGCGCAAATATCAGTGAGAGTAGAGCCAGGATGCTCATAAATAGAAACAATTTTTTCATTTCTTTTTCCTCCCTTATAAGATTCGTAATGTCTCCAGAGTTGTGATAGAGGTACACCTCTATCTCCAAGCTCTCAGATGAATTCTAGTTCTTACCACCCCCTTTCGTCTGGCTTCATAGCTGAGATTGATTCATGTATGGAGATCAATATTACAGGCAGGCTCATTTATCAGGCTTGATTCCTGAACCGTGGAAAGTTTGATGATGACAATCTGGGGTATTACTGCTTATAAACGATTTAGGAACTCTTCCTCTTTCTTGATTTTTTCACCTGAAACGTCAGTGCCTAAAAATAAAATCGTTATCAGTATAACATACTTACATAATTTGTCAATTATTATATCTTATCTCCAAAAGGGAACTCAAATCCCCTATGTAAAGTCAGTAGATCAGAGGGGATTATAGTTATTATGCTTCGCCCAGCTTTACTATCTCCAGCATTCCCATCCGGAATGGTAACTTTTCATCTTGTCTCTTCCGAAGAGCGGCGGGCGATAGAGAATAAATACACCCTTGCCCGAGTATTTTCTTGCAAAATCTGGATCGTCCTGGCAGTCGTAGTATTCAAGGGGGATAACCCCCTCTTCCCGATTGGTAATAAGTCTCCTTTCATACTCCTCTTCGATACTTTCGAGGTAGGGACCCACTTGACCGGTATCGTAGAGGGCAACACTCACGACCGTGTTGGTCAATTGTATCAGTTCAGCGAAGGCATGAACAACCAACTCCTTATAAAAAGGTTGCATATAGTTCCCATTCCAGGTTTCGAGACCCTTCAATAGGCCCATATTCATGTAGGAGAGATGCAGGTTCTCTGGTGATGCAATGATATAACGCGTTACAGGCGAAAGCGTCTCAATAGTACCTGGAGTCCCTCCGCGACACGTGGAGAGAACAATCAGATTAAAAAAGATGTCTTCTTTCTGATCAGTCCCGCTGTTCGAGTTGGGCGTTTTATCCTGTGCATTGAAAAGTGCTATCCCCTTTGCCAGTTCATCTATGCCAAACGTTTCATCAGGGTATGAACTGTAATAGCCGGGCCCGTCTGTTTCAAAAACCTGATGGCCAAAAAAGAGGAAGATGCGAAGCGGTTTTAAAGCTGTTTTGGGGGTTGGGTCGTTTCCTGCATGGTAGCTGTGAAAGATGGCTGCCTCGTCCTCCCATATTGAGGGAGAGTGCCTTCTCTTATAGGAAAACTCGTTCTTTCTTTCTCCGTTTCTAAAATAATAAAACCTGCCGGTTTTCGATACAAAACGTTTTTTGGACTTCTGATGGAATACAAAGACCTCAGCGTGCGTGAGTGCGGCTGCTGTATCGAATGCCTGTTCCAGTGCCCGGAGGTCTGCCTGATGAGCTTTGCCATCTCTCGTGTGATAGAGATAGCTTCCATCGCCATGGATTACATATATGAGCTGATGGCGGATCTCCTCAGCCGAGGGCTCCTCTTCCAGTTCTCTAGGGACGGACTGACAGGAAATCAGCAGCACCGCTGCTGCACAGAGTGCCCCCAGAAAATGTATTGTTTTCCATAACGGTGTTGTACTGGTCATTCCATACGATCAGAACCCCGAAACGTTTCCACGAACTCCCATCACGCTATGAGGATGATGAGAAGGATAATGATGATAAACGCTCCGAGACCCAGTGTGATATAGTTGCGTGCCTGCTCGAGGTCCTGCATGACATAATCTGTGAAGGTATCCAGGTCTTCATCGGCCACTCTTTCAAAGCCCTTCAAACCGTTCAATTCATCGTATTTGTCCTGTATATCGCCTTTGAATTGGGCAATGAGAGGGCGCTCCCTCTCTGTTATCGTAGGGAGTTCCTCAACTGTCTCAATGGCATCCACGATTTTCAGCAGGGTCTCATTTAAAACTGCTCTTTTCTGTTCAGGGTCATCGGTACTCTTCACCTTGAGGGTGATGTCATTCATGTATACCTTCAACTGGTCCTCAAGTTTCTCTGTACCAACGCTTGCCATAACAGGCTGCGCTAAGATGAGTGCAGCAATTAATACAATAAGAATCTTGAATTTGAGCATGTCAATAACCTCCTCTTATCCCCATTATTGTTACCAACTGTACACGAAGAACACAATTATGGCAAACATATTGTGACGAAGCAAGATGCCGATACTAGTAGAAATCTGTATTGGAGGTTCGATTATATTCCTGATTGATATAAAATCTGTTATAATAAACTGAAATAATAGGGGAAACGAGGGGCAGTCGGAAATAATGGCAATATACGATTACAGGGGTTTGAACGCGGTTGGCAAAAACATCAAGGGCATCATCGATGCACCGAGCGTTGAAATCGCCCGTGAAAAATTGAAAACCAGGGGACTCTATCTTCAGGAGATAACAGAAGTCGCCCGCAGAAAGAAGGGCATTTTCCGATCCATCTCCTTTTCCCAGCGCAGGAACGCTGCCTCTATCATAACCAGACAGCTCTCCTTCATGCTCGGTGCACAGCTTCCCGTCATCAATTCCCTTGACGGCGTCATTGAGCAGACGGAGGACGAAGACGTCAAGAAGATGATGATAGACATCAAGGAAAAGATCAAGGAGGGTAAGAGCGTATCCAGGGCCTTCACAGATTACCCAAAATACTTCAACCAGATGTACATAAATACGGTACACGCTGGAGAAGTTTCGGGTAAACTCGATGAGGTGTTCAAGAGACTTGCAGGTATGTTTGAAAAGAACCAGGCCCTCATCGCAAAGCTTCGGTCCGCGCTCACCTATCCTGCACTCATGCTTTTCTTCGCCATTGCGGTCATCATATTCTTTGTCTCCTTCATTATCCCCACCTTCGCGCAGCTCTTTGCAGATTTTGACCAGGCCCTCCCGCTACCGACCAGACTGCTTATCGGTTCCACAAACGTCATATCCAAGGGGTGGTGGGTCATTCTTATCGTCATTGCAGCTGCCGTACTGCTTCTTCGAAGGTTCTATCAGAGCGAGCGTGGCAGACTCTACTTCGACCGGGTGGTATTCAAATTCCCTGTGGTAAACAAGCTCATACTCGATACCTTCAAGATACGATTCTCCTACACCATGAGCCTCATGCTTTCAAGCGGTATAGGAGTAATCGAGGCACTCGAGGGAACACGAGACATTTTCAAAAACCGCGTGTACATCGATGTGATTAACAGGGCCATTGAATTAGTGAAGAAAGGAGAGCGGCTTTCCCGAGCACTCTCCTCCAATCAGCTGTTCAATGCGTCGCTGCTGGGTATGATACACGCAGGTGAGATGGGAGATCGAATACCGGAGGTCCTGGACTCCATCGGACACAACATCGAGGTGGAGCTTACAGAGCGGGTGCAGACATTGACCTCACTGGCCGAACCGATCATTATCGTGATCATAGGCGTACTCGTCGGTTTCGCCATTCTCTCCATCATGCTGCCGATCTTCCAGATCAATCAGATGTTCATGTAACACTAAATCTATCCTTCTTGACATGTGCCTCCTCCCTCTGTCACAACTTTTCCTTCGCATTACCGATCATTTGATTATATTTAGTGCGTGGTGATTAATTCGCTTTTTCACTTTATGTAATCATTGTCATAACAATAAACACTTGCAAGTTAATAAGTTAAGCACTAATGATTGAACTGGTGCATGACAAACAATGTATAAAAATGAATTATTCACCAGGAACTATTTAGGGTGAATGCCATAGTATTATCCCGTTAACAAAAAGAAACATACAGTGGGTTCACATCAGCATTGTGCTGGCGAACAAAAAGTTATAAAAAGGACACGAAAAGATACGAAAAGATATCGCTTCGCTAGCGCTGCGTGTGCGCATCGCTAGCCTTTTGTTCGACCTATTAGAATGGCCTATCCTGTCATGGTCAGCCAATACTATCTGGACCCGTCATTTTTATAGGGATCAAGAGGACGCGCATCATGGACATTGAATTCATCAAGATGGAAGGTGCCGGTAACGACTATGTCTACCTCGACCTTCTCAAGGACAGCTATGACGTAGATTTCAGTGACCTCTCAAAAAAGATAGCCGACCGGCACTTCGGCGTGGGCGGTGACGGCCTGGTGCTTATAATGGAAAGCCTGGAGACCGACTACAGGATGCGCATGTTCAACGCCGACGGTTCAGAAGCCGAGATGTGCGGTAATGCCATTCGCTGTGCCGGCAAATACCTCTACGACCGGGCCTACCTTGATAACAGGGAGTTCTCCATAGAGACCCTGGCGGGTATCAAGAACTTAAGCATCTTCGAAACCGATGAAGATGGCAAGGCCGTAAAGCTCCGTGTTGACATGGGAGAACCCGTTCTGAAGGGCAGGGACATTCCCGTACAGTTCGACATGGAACCGGTGATTGGTGTCATGGTGAGAGGATACGAGGGTACCGCGGTGAGTATGGGAAATCCCCATTTTATCATTTTCGTTGATAAGATATCTGACAACCACGTACTCATTGACGGCCCGCTCCTCGAAAAGGCCCCTGAGTTTCTAAACAGGATAAACGTGGAGTTTGTGAGCGTTATCGACCGGGACAATATCGAGATGCGGGTGTGGGAGCGAGGCTCTGGTGAGACCCTCGCGTGCGGCACCGGAGCATGTGCAAGCGCTGTGGCAAGCGTGTTGAACGACAAGACCTCACGGGAGATAAACGTAAAGCTTCTGGGCGGCACCCTGCGAATCGAGTGGGATGAAACGAGCAACACCGTGTATATGACCGGGCCCGCAACAGAGGTGTTTTCAGGGACTTACAACTACATTTCTCTTTCTACGTAACCACGATGCGGTTCTTCCCTCCACGCTTTGCTCGGTAGAGGGCATTATCGGCTAGCTTCATGAGCTCGTCCATGTTTTTCGTATCCTGGGGGAAGCAGGCGATACCGATGCTGAGGGTGACCCTCGCCGATCCCTTTTTGGTGGGAACCCGTATATCCTTGCCAGAGAAGAGGTCCATGAGACGAAGGGCTATCCTATTCGCAAGTGGTTTGTCGGTTCGGGGCAGCACGATGATGAACTCGTCACCGCCATAGCGGGCGGGTATATCGGAGGAACGCACTGAGAGGCTGACGCTCCGCGCAAGCTCCTTGAGCACCATATCACCCACCTGATGCCCGTGAGTGTCATTCACGCTCTTGAAGTTGTCAATGTCGAGCATGATGCAGGCAAGGGGCTCCTCGTAGCGTTCGGCCTTGGCAATTTCGAGCCGCAGGGTCTCTACAAAGTGCCGGAAGTTGTACAGCCCGGTCATGGAGTCCCGCATGGAGAGGTCCTTCACCTTCTCATAGAGCAGCGTGTTATGAACGGACACAGCAAGGTGCCGCGACAAACGCACAATCCTCCCCTCAAAATCACTGTTCGAATACTCTTCCATACCGGGATCGTTCACGTTTAGCACCCCAATAGTCCGATCACCCGAAACAAGCGGTACCGTACATACCACGTCTGTCTCATACTTCTCTCTGCCCGTCTGCTGATAACGGGATGCTGTGTAGTCCTGAAGGAATATGTAGGTCTTCTTTTTGAACGCCTCGAACATGATACTTTTCTTGTTGATGGGAACCTCGTAACCCGGAGGGATATCCGGATGATTGGTGACGAACAGCGAAAATATCTTATCATTCTCGACTATGGTAAAGAGACTGAAAAGGTTCGCGCCGATGAACTGCGAGAGGTTCTGCCGGATGAACTCCTTTTTCTGCTCAGCATCGAGAACCTGATTGAGCTCCTGGGCAAACTCCCCTTCCTGTGAAAGCAGGTCCTTCTGCGTATTCGTATACTCGATGAGGCCGAGAAGTTTCTCCCGGTTCTCCCTGAGCGTCTGCTCCTCATCCTTCAGTGCCAAGAGCGAATTGATCTTGGCGGACAGGACGCGGTAATTGATCGGTTTTTCGATGAAATCGGCAGCACCGAGCTCGATGGCCCTGATGATGTCATCCTCATGCTTAGATACGGATACGGCAATAATGGGTATTGCCGCCATGCCCTTCTCGGACTTGATCTTTTTACAGAGATCGAAGCCGGTCGTCCCGTTGAGCAAGAGGTCGAGAAGGATGAGGTTGACCCCACCTGCGGAGAGCGCTTTCATGGCCTCTGCTTCATTCTTTCCGCTCTTGACCCTGTACCCATCCGCCTGCAGGTTCTTTTTGAGAATGTTCCTGAAGTCATAATCATCATCTATGATGAGAATCGTCTTTTTCATACACCGCCTTGGGTGATCGTTTTCGTTACAAGAAATCTCTGGGCCGTACTGATGTTACCGCGTTCTCCGAACTGCTGAGAATGTAGGACACCGTGGCGTTGCCAACAACGTTGACCACCGTTTCGATCTGATAGATGAGTCCCGTGATACCGAGAAGCATGGCGTAACCCTCTGCCGGGAGCTTGATAATGTAGGCAAGCACAACGGAGAGTACAATGAGGCTTCCCTCCCGCAGTCCGTCCAGTTTCAGGGTTGATGCAGTGATGAGAAGCACGATGATTACCTGGAGATACACCGACAAGTCGAGCCCATATACCTGGGCGATGAACATTGTCGATATACCGGCAGCGATGGCGCTTCCTGACATGCTGAAGGCTGTCCCGAGGCCTGCAACAAAGGTGAGGGCAAGCCGGTCCGCTCCCAGATTGTGCTCGACATTCTCAACGAGCGTTGGGTAGACGGTGTATCGGTTTCCCGAGATGTATCCCACGATCGCGGCCGGAATTATGGCATGTATAAACTTGAAGGGATTGGTCTTCGTGAGAAAGTATATGAGGAGGCCCTGTACAATAAAGATATGAACAAAGCACCCCGCAACGATGACCAGGATGAGTTTGAGATAGGGCATCACCGTATCAAAGGTCATGAACCCGAGCTGATACCCGATAAAGGTGAATATGCCGATGGGAAGAAACTCGAGCACAATCAGGTTGAGCCGGTGCAGGGTCGAGTCCACAGAGTCGACCAGGCGGTGAAAGGGCCCCGCATCCTCTCCCGCAAGCAGTATGGCTGCACCGATGAGAAATGAGATGAAGAGGATTGACAGCACCGCATAACCCGAGTGCAGGAATTCTGTAAAACTCTCAGGAACGACCTGTATGATGAATTGTGACGTCCCCGGATAGTAGAGGATCTCCGGTGATTCGAAAGAGCCGACTTTCACCCCCAGACCCGGCTCCAGCACATCACCAAGCACGATGCCTATGGTAGCACCAACTGCGGTGAGCAGGAGAAAATAGCCGAGGGATTTAACGAGTACGATGAAGAGCCGCCTGTTCTGCCGAAGGAATGCCACACTCCGCATGGCTGAGAAGAACAGCAGGGGAAATACCAGTAAGTTCAGGACCCGTATGAAGACAATACCGACGACCCGCATAGGCTCAAGGATGATGGATTCAGGGCCAAGGTAGCTTCCGACGATAATGCCCAGAAACAGTCCGGCTACCATCTTGATCCAGAACTTCATCTATGTCCCCCGAAATATTTGGACAATAGCATACTGAATGATTATGATAAAGTCAAGACTCGCCGAGGAGGGAATCAACAATGAGAAGCAGTTCATTCATGGTGGCAGTGGTACTCGTTCTGTCAGCAGGTTTGCTCTTCACACAGTGCTCGTCCGACCGATACGCCATTTCCTCGAGGAACACAGCCCCTGACCGTGATGACTATGAAATTGAGGCTGCCCTCACCTATCTCAGTGACGAGGCTCTCCTCGAGCGATTTGGGAAAAATAATAATCCCTACATGCCACCTGAAACCCTCCTAAGCGGCTCTGATATCATCGCCTTTGAGGTGACGGTTCAAAACAACACACCGGGGGACAGAACCATCATTGTAGCCCTCGAGAGCATCCGAATGGTCTCGGGAGACAGCGCCTATGTTCCCATCAGTGCATATAAACTGACCTCTTTCTGGGAAAATTTTCTGAAGAAAAGTCAAAATTCACGGGACTACAAAACAACACCGGGGAAGATGCGCTTCATGATCAATGAAACCATGTTCGCCAACCCGGCGCTGGTGAAAAGCGGTGAGACCTACGGCGGCATCGTGGCATTTATGGGTCGGTTTACCAAGTTTGGATACGGTGAAATAAACATACCGGTATTCGATGAGGAGGAGCGGGTCATCGGGATATTCGCCGAAGAGTTCGAGCGGTATTGATTGTTCGGAAAAACTTGACACGCTTCGATGTATCAATCACCCAATTTTATTTTCTTATACCTATCTCTCACGTAATGGAGCGACTGCAGCATACCAATCACTCTTTGCAGCATCGCACACCGCGGTTTGAAGTACAACAAAGAAGCACACAAAATAAAAACCCCCTCTCACGAGGGGGTTTATCACACTGTGTCTAGAACACCTTTAGAAATCAATGTCTCCGACTACGAAGAGTCCGCCCTTGGGGGCACCAACAGCAGGAGCGTATGCGTAGTTGTATCCATCAGCATCGTCAGCGTCGTACGTGTAACCAACTGTAATCTTGGCACCGCCGATCTTGGCGTATACGCCACCCTCTGCACCCAGAAAAGTCTCGGCACTTGTAGCGCCTGTGTCATCGGAGAGACTGAGAGCGAGGGTCCCTTGGACGCCGAAGTCACCGCCAAAGCCGTAGTCTGCATCAACCCAGACCCTGTCAGCTGTGGCAGAATCGTTACCCTCGACACCGGCACCCAGTGCAAGGGTCGTCCAGTCAATACCGACACCAACGCCCCAGGCCCAGAACTTGTCGTCTCCGGGTATATTGCTGTTGTCCCTCAGATCATACACGAAACCACCCGCAATACCGAGCAGTCCGCCAACGATACCGTCGGCCTTGACTGAAGCACCAAACCTACCCTTGAGGTCGGGATCGTCCTGTGCCAGATACCATACCTCAATTTCTGCAGGACCAACTGCCGGAATGAAGGCATAGACACCAACGTCGTTGAATGAGCCTTCACCAAGTGGATCCGTTTCACCGATACCGATTGCCGCGGTGATCTGTACCATGCCGGCATCAACCAGAACCTTCCATGCCAGGGGGTCGATATTGGATCTAATCAAATCGCGTTCCCATGCATGACCGGTAACCTCGTACTTGTTTGTGTACAGTGAGGTTATTCCCATGGTGTTTACGAGGCCAACCGGAAGGCCAAAGTAGGCGCCAACATCGGTTTCCAACGAAAAGTACACAAAATCAGCTGTAGTTTTCACGAAGCCCCCATCCAGCGCAACTTCCAACAGTACCGAGTTGTATTCATCCGGGTACACGAAGAAGTCCATGTAGGCGTTTGCAAAACCGATGTTTGCAAATTCGGAATCAAACGGTGTGATGAAGCCAAAGGTAAACTCACCGCTTACCTTCAATGGTGAAGCCTTTTCTTCAGAAAGCTTTGCCAGCCTCTGCTCAGGATCGTACATGTCCATTGCAAAGGCAGGTACTGCAAATGCAACCAGTACCACAATAGCGGAAAGGATAAGAATTGATTTCTTCATATTTCCTTTTCCTCCTCAATTTGAGTGTATCCTCAGGGTCAACGACCCCTTTATTCAGGATTAACCCGAATAATATGCAGATTCATGCTTCTTATACGGCTTGCCAGGCCAACGGAAATCAGAAGCCCTCGCACCCCCTTTTTCAGCGTTCTAAGGTCTCATAACCCTTCATACACGTATGTATCATCAGCCGCCGAAGCGAAGCTTCAATTTCCTAAAATAGGCCGTGTGTCAACAAAGAGTATAGGGTTTTTGCTGAAAATGCAAGCAAATTTTTATAAAAAACCTAAATAAATCTCAAAATATAAGGAATAGTTATCGGTTCAAAAAATTCATAAGGAATATTTATCATTTTCCAGGAAAGAGGCGCCGTTCAACCCTCCCTTCGTCCCGAGTATTGTATCTCAACGCCGCCGATCGAAACGGTTCCCCTCTCTGTAACAGCGCGGGAACATAGTATCTTTTCGTCAATCCAGGACATAGTTTTTAGCTGCATCCAAAATTTCGCCAATATTACCACCGAAAGCATAGAGTGTCAAGAAAAATATCTATATAAAATAAGCAGTTATTTTTACACTTCTTTTCAACATCTACCCTCTGTTCTGTAAATAAGTTTCTATTATAAATGGGATTGTGATCTGTATACAAGTCTTTAATGATTCACCCGGGACGGCAGACCTACTCCCGGATATCGAAATTGTAGGAAAACATCTGATTCTTGCGTTCCAGATCAACGGTGATGGAGGAATCGTCCTTGATGTTTTCCCAGAGTTTGTACATCTGATCAACCTGGTTCAGCTCGTGGCCGTTAACCCGCTTTATGATATCGCCGCCCCGGCCTCCGAGCTCGAAAACGATGCTCTCGTTGGGGACGCGGATGAGACGCAGCCCCTGCATCTGCCCGTTCACCATGTAGGGGCTGATCGCTATCTGCGTCAGTATCTCATTGACCTTGCTGAACACCCTGTTCTCCACATCGCTTCGGCTCAGCACCTTCTTGAACTGCTTCGCATTTGCGTAGGTGGAAGAGGTCTCCTTCCTGGGTGCCGCTGTTCTCACGGTACTGGCCCTTTGGACTGTATGCTTGTAGTACATGGGGAGCACAGAGGTTGAGAGTCCATCGCTCAGAAAGACCCGCTGCCGTTCGATCTTCACCAATTCGTAGCTGTCTATCATCTCGCCCTTTTTGTACATCTGGCTCTCCCGCTCCCGGGTGCGCCGGATGAGGGCCATCGATTTGTCTCCCGGAAGGATGATGACGCCATTGAGCTCGTACATCTTCAAGAGGGGTGAATCAAATCCCTCCTCTGCGACCTCTCCCTCTTCCAGAGGCCCCACGCTCGGTTGCCCGAGGGAGAAGAGTGGTGAGCTGAACATGGAGATGTCGTCATCGATTCCCGGCTCAGGCCAGCGGGGCTGCTCCTCAATCCGCTCGACTCTGACCGGCTGGAGGTCACGGAGAAACCGTCGTTCAACCGCCGTTCCGATGAGCTTTGACACCTGAAAGAGAATCAGAACGCCCACACCAACGTATAAGAGGTAGAAAAGTCTCTTCATGTTTCTCTTATCGGTATGCCCCTGTTATAAAACGAGGACAAACATCTGATCACGACATTCCCACGACTAAATCTTACTATAAAATGCTAAAATTTCAATATAAACACCCAGGGTTACAAAGGGCATCAGGGGGAATTTGAACTCCCTGTCCACCTTTTTCATGGAAATGAGAAGGACGCCGGTTATGAGCCCGAGGATGGACGAAAACAAGAGGATTCGAATGATGCTGTAGAGCCCGAAGTACAGCGCCATACCGGGCAGTATGCAGAGATCGCCGATGCCGAGTGTTTTCCTTCTCTTCATCATATAGAGTATGAGTACGCTCAGGGAGAGAAGCCCCAGGCAGAGCCCAAAACCGTACAGCGATTCAACCACTCCGTGGTCGGTGAGCCCTCTGAATGAGAGAAAGAGAGAGGCCAGCCCGCCACCAAAGACAGCCGCAATATCGCCTCCCGAAACCGAGCCTGTATCGATATCGACAAGCGAGAGATAGAGGAGCAGGGAGATGAGATAGGCATATATGAAAAAGGGCGGGTTAATGCCGATACGCCGGTACAGGGCAAGGTAGAGTATGGGTGTCACGATTTCGACGATGAAGAACCGTACCGGAATGCTGTACCCGCAGGTGCGGCAGCGCCCCCTGAGGGCGAGGTAACTCACCACAGGGACAAGCTCAAAGGCCCTGAGCCTCCGCATGCAGGAAGGGCAGAAGGAGGGCGGTTTCAGCATGGAGATCTTCCGCGGTACACGGTATGAGAGACTTCCAAGAAAACTCGATATGGCAAGCCCGACGAGTATGAGATAGAACTCTATCAAGGAGTTTTCCTATCGGTATACTGCAAAGTTCTCATCCATCATAATTGGGGTGAATAGTCGAGTTTCCAACCCCTCAACAAAGAGAATCATATATTTTTCTCAAATGATCATAGTGCCGGCGAACGAAGTTCGCCCTAATGATTCAGCGTGCATACTCAAAGGCGTTTTGGAATATGGCATGTCCGTCACCCTCCTTGGGGAGCTTCTCACCGGACCGGTTCGCCCGTTCTCTCATCCCCGTCCAATCGGGGAAGTGGTACAGGGTCATTGCCGCTTCCGGGTGCGGCATAAGGCCGAACACCCTGCCCGTGGGATCGCAGATCCCGGCGATTGCGTTCTGCGAGCCGTTCGGGTTCTGCGGAAAGGACTGTGTCGGTTTTCCTTCATGATCACAGTACCTGATGCAGACATGCCGATTCTGCTCGAGACCCTGGAGCAACTCCTCATCGGAAACGAGGAGCCGTCCCTCGCCGTGGCGTACAGGAAGCCTGATCCTCTCGAGCCCGCGGGTAAATATGGATGAGCTATCCTGCTGGGTGATGAGCTCAACCCACCGGTTGATGAAGTATCCCTCGCGGTTTGGGGCAAGGGTCACCTGCTGCTCACCGTAGCTGTTTCCAATGGCTGGCAAGATACCGAGCCTCACGAGAATCTGAAACCCGTTGCAAATCCCAAGCACAAGGCCGTCTCGCTCCACATACTCCATGAAGGCCTCGTAGAGCCGCTCCCCCTGCTCAGACCGGGAAAAGCGGATCTTTGATGAGTAGGCCACTCCGGACCCCAGATCATCGCCGTAGGAAAATCCACCGGGAAACACCACGAGCCTGTAGTCGAAGAGCCCCTGAGGCTTCACCAGCACGTCATTCAGGTGAAGGCGGTCAGCGGAGAAGCCGACGGTTTCGCAGGCATGGGTGGTCTCGTAATCGCAGTTGATGCCGTAACCGGTCAGTATGAGTGCCCTTGGTTGTACCATAACTGTCTTCTGCTACCCCTTCTCCATCCCCAGCAGCCGGTAGAGGGATTCCCGGAAACAGCGGGTGATCTCCTCTACTGCAAGCGAAGCCAGGCTTTTCTCTCCTTCCCTGACCCCGAGAGTAGAATCACCTGTAACAGTGCCGATCTTCACCACAGGCAGGTCCCCGGCAATGGATAAAAATCGCTTCTCATTCTTCGGATCAAGGCTCACCACAAACCTCCCGGCCGATTCGGAAAAGAGGGCCTCCTCCACAGACAGGCCGCTCTCCCCCAAAAGCGTCGACAGGTCCGCCGCCGCCCCGAGGCCGCCGCCGATGCAGGATTCCATGAGTGCGACGGCAAGCCCCCCCTCGGAGAGGTCATGTCCGCTCGCCAGGAGCCCCTGCCTGACAAGTTCGTAATACATCCTGTACAGCTTTAAATTGGCATCCCTATGCACCTGCGGAACGCTCCCCGATGTGCCGCCGTACATGCGGTAGTAGATCGACTGTCCAAGCTCCCTTCGGGTCAGTCCAAGCAGGTACAGGCTGTCGCCCGGACACTTGAAATCGGAGGTAACGCACATGCGTATATCGGGTACAATACCGATCGCGGAGACGAGTATGGTGGGGAGTACGCTTACCTTGTGCTCGCCGATCTTGTAGTCGTTCTTCATGCTGTCCTTGCCCGATATGAAGGGCGTTCCGTAGGCCACTGCTGTATCGTGGCACCCTCGTGCCGCCCGCACCAGCTGTGCCAGCTTGTGTCTCCCGTCCGGGGTCTTCGCATGGTCATACACCGGGTCGGGCCAGCAGAAGTTGTCCAGCAGTGCGATGCGGTCCGGGTCAGCTCCCACACTGACAGCGTTTCGTATGGCCTCGTCAATCACATTCGCCGCCATGTGATAGGTGTCGATCTCTGAATAGAAGGGATTGATGCCCGCGGTAAGCACGAAACCCCGGTAGTCGCCGGGCACAGGCGCAATGACACCGCCGTCCGAGGGACCAGCCTCGTCAGCGCCGATGAGAGGCTTGAGCACCGCATTCCCACCCACCTCATGATCGTAGCGCCTGATGATGGGCTCCCTGCTGCAGGTGTTCAGATCGGAAATCATCTCCATGAATACGTGCTCCAGGGGTTTGCCGTGTGAAGGAGCCTTCTCCGCAAGTTTTGGAGGGTCCCACCGGGCATCCAGCGTCATGGGTATGCTACTATGGAGAAAGGACAATTCGAGGTAACAGACAGTCCTACCCTCACAGGTCACGTGAAAGTACCCCGTATCGGTAAACTTCCCCATAGGAAGGGCCAGCACATCGCGCCTTCGGGCAAGCTCCAGGAAGTCGTCAAGATTTTCTGGAGGCACGGCGAGGGTCATGCGTTCCTGCGCCTCGGACAGCAGAATCTCCCAGGGATCGAGGCCCGGGTACTTGAGCGGTGCCTTCTCGAGCTCCAGATAACCACCGCCGGCAAGCTGGGCCATCTCGCCCACCGACGACGAGAGTCCTCCCGCCCCGTTGTCCGTGATTGCCCGATAGAGCAGACGGTCCCGTGCCTCGACGATCATGTCGAGCATCTTTTTCTGCGTGATGGGATCACCGATCTGCACCGCCTGTACCGGTGAGCTCTCCGAGATCTCCTCGCTCGAGAAGGTGGCGCCGTGAATGCCGTCCTTACCGATGCGGCCACCGGTCATAACGATGATGTCACCCGGACGCGCCTCCTTTACATGAGAAGGCACTCCCCTTATCGAGCGGGGCATGATACCCACCGAGCCGCAGAACACGAGGGGCTTGCCGCGATAGGAGTCGTCAAATATAACAGCGCCGTTTATCGTCGGGATGCCGCACTTGTTCCCGCCGTCCTCAATGCCCTTGACCACCCCTTCCATGACGCGCTTCGGGTGCATCATGCGCGGGGGAAGCTCGCCCTCCATGGTGGGGTCACCGAAGCAGAGCACATCGGTGTGGGCGATGAGGCGCGAGCCCAGACCTGTGCCGGCGGGGTCACGGTCACATCCCACGATGCCGGTGATCGAACCGCCATAGGGATCGAGGGCCGACGGTGAGTTGTGGGTCTCGACCTTGAAGGCGAGATTATACCGGTCATTGAATTCAATCACACCCGCATTGTCCTCGAACACGGAAACGAGGAAGTTCTTGCGCTCAGCGATTTCTTCTGTTGCACCACGAATATAGGTCTTGAACAGAGAGCGGACGGTCTCCTTCTTCCCGCCCTCGCGGTAGGTGATGGTGGCGTTGAATATCTTGTGCTTGCAGTGCTCGGACTGGGTCTGGGCAAAGGCCTCCAGCTCCACATCAGTAGGCAAGGCGCCAAGGCCCACCCTTTTCCGTGCCTCAATGACATCATCACGCTCGTAGTAGGAACGAAAGTATTTCATCTCATCAAGGGTCAGGGCGAGGGTGCGCTCATCGGAAATCGACTTGAGCGTCTCGTCGGGAACGCGGAGGTCGATCTCCTCGGTTTGCGGGCTGTAGTCCTCGATATAGTGCCTCTCCCTGACCGGGAACCCGCCATGCGCCCTGTACTCATCGAAGCCCAGTATATCTATCTCCTCGATGAGGCTGTTGTAGAGGATCTCTTCCCCGATCCTTTCTACCTGCTCCCGCTCCAGGGCAGCGTCGATGAGGTACTGTGTGGACTTGTAGACCCGGCTGATCTTATCCTCCCCCGTCATCATGGAGAGCACCTCGGTGGCGGTATGTCCCACGTTGTCGGTAACCCCGAGCTTGAAGGAAACCTCGGCGGCCCAGCTGAAGGGGGGAAGCTTCAATCCAACCGGAGAGTCAACTGTATACATGGAAAGGACAGGATCGCACAACACTTCGACGGCGAATGAGCCTATCTGTTCATCGGAAAGATCGGAGTACACCGTATATACCGTCACGGTCCGCACACCCTGCACCCTGAATCCCAGTGTGGATTCAATCTCCCACGCGGTGTGATGACCGGAGGGGTCTTCGCGATCGGGTTTTATGCTGATTTCAATCCTGCTGTATCGCACTATGC
This sequence comes from uncultured bacterium, assembly GCA_965603595.1. GTDB lineage: Bacteria > Spirochaetota > B62-G9 > B62-G9 > DRHN01 > JAGLSF01. Next base: position 688 of record CBFDDP010000040.1, on the reverse strand, counting down.
AGTTCCCCTCCCCAGAAAATTAACCACTGTATGTACGAGCAACCGGAAGCTAATGATACAGGTACCTACTTCACCGCGTCGAGTATCTTCTGCACATAGGCCTTCTCGGGCACCGCCCCTTCGATGAAATCCTTTTCATTGATCACACTACGCGGGACTCCCACCACACTGAACTGCTGGGCAAGGTGGGGAAACTCGATCGCCTCGACCATATCGCTGGTAATCTGCCTTGACACATAGGCAAGGCGGTGGGCAAGTATGACCGATTTCGGGCAGTAGGGGCAGGTCGGCGTTACGAACACCTGTATGTGTACAGGCCTGTCGAGCTTTTCGATCTTCGAGATAGTATCGTCCGAGAGCTCATGCTTACCCGTTGAAACGGTGCGAATGGCATCGAGGAGTGACACGAACTCATACCCGCTGGGTATGCCGAAAAAGCGAATCCCCACATCCTCACCATCGGCAGTCACAACCAGCGCCGGTATCTTGTCGACTCCGTACTTTTTGTTGAGCTCTTCACTGTTCTCGAAGACATGAACCTCATGGCTAATTTTGTTTGAAAGTCCTGCAATATCCTCCGCAAGCTCAACATTCTGCGTACAGTAGGTACACTCAATCTCCTGCGTGAAGGTGACGAGCGTTACCTTTTTATACAGTTCTCCAAGGACTTCCTTCGACTTTTCAGCAG
>CBFDDP010000039.1:0-22970 GCA_965603595.1 uncultured bacterium | reverse complement strand
AAGATTTAGCCCTTTCGGCATAAAATACGTCACCGAATTTACGAGATAGACCACTTAGCATCACCGAACCGGTTGTAAACATGGTTTTGGCACCGACGGCTCCGCAGAATGCCAACACAGAGCCGACAGATAAATCGATGCCTCCACCAATAATCAAAAATGTGGCACCAATTGCAATGATTGATATGATGACCACCTGGCGAACCACATTGATGAGATTTGCACAGGTAAGGAATACATCTCATTTATGGAAGTTCGACGGGTTTCCCCGAACGGTATGCCTTCTTTGCGGCGAGCACAACCTCTGCCGCCCGCCTTCCGTCCGCACCACTGCTGATGATCTCCCGCTCACCCCGTATGACTTTCAGGAAGTAGCGGTCCTCCTCGAGGACTGCACCCACGACTTCGCCGTGAAGCTGCGGCCAGTGAAGGGTGTCGGGGAATTTCCATCCCTCCTCATCAACAGCACTCAGCAACATGGGACGGTAGTTCAGATAGAGCGAACCCCGTTCACCGATGAGCTGAAGGCACACGTCCCCAAAGCCGCCCCAGGTTTCGGGCCTCTTCCACTGGACCATGCTCTCTGACAGGCCCCATCCTGTCTCGATTACGGCAAGTCCACCCCCCTTGAACCGAAGGGTGATCCAGATGAAATCGTGCACACCGAGTTCTTCCATGACCGGCCCTTCCACAATCTCTGCGCTGACGCGCACCGCGTCATCATCGAAAAACCAGAAGGCCTGATCGAGATCGTGCACTGAGATATAATCTTCCACCTCGACGCGACCGCCAAGCCTGCGTGCCTCCTGAACCGGTGCATTCCTCCGTGCATAGCAGACGAGGGGTTTGCCGATGGTTCCCTCTTGGACGGCCGCCTTGATCTGAGCGTAGCGGGTGTCGAATCGAAGTATGTGGGCCATCATGAGCTTGACCGCCCCCTTTGCAGCAGCATCAATTATGGCATCCGCGTCCTCAAGGGTGGTGGCAATGGGCTTCTCGAGAAGTATGTGCTTCCCTGCGGAGGCGGCTTCCGCTCCTGCCTCCCGGTGCAGGTCTTCAGGAGTAGCAATGACGACGGCATCCACATCTTTTCGGGCCAGGAGCTCCCTATAGTTTTTGTACAGGTCAGGCTTCTCCTGTTGATCGGGTAGGGAGGGTGCGCTCTTCAATGCTGGATCAGCGAGTGCAGGTACGTACGCGTCGGGGAGTTGGGAAAATGCTCGTGCATGGAGCATGCCCATGAATCCTGCGCCGATTATACCAATACCGATTCGATTGTTCATATGCCTACTCTCCCCTCGCATTCATTGTTTTTGTATTGCTCTTCTATTATTTCTCTGCCATCCACTTAACGGTTTGGATAAAGAACTGGCCGTAATGGTCCCACTTCTGGAACGCAATGGCCCAGTGGGGTGAGATATCCGATGCAAATGCCATGCTCTTGCCCTTGCCGAAATCCCAGGTGACAATGAAGGGATCGTTCGAACCCTTTGTGCGTGCAAGAACCTTTGCGCCCTTCTTGGCGATAATACGGTTGTACCCGAGGAAACAGGGGCAGTCATCCCATGGTATTCCCTTCATAATCGGGTGTTCCGTGTCAAGGGCCTCGATCCATGTGCCCTCGGGGGTTTCCACCCTGTCGTCTCCCGCAGGGATGCAGTTGACGGGCAGCGCCTCTTCAACCGGTGTGCCCTGATAGGCCGCTGTGCCGAATCGACCGCTGAAAGACGACCACCCGCCTATCATGCCAAAGCTCCCGCCCTTTTCCACATAGTCCCTGAGGGACCTGAGCCGGTTGGGCCCCATGGGAGCCTGCGTCCACTCGGGATAGAGAAGCAGCACCTCACTCTCCACGTCACTGAGAAACACCACGTCGTACTCGGTGAAATCTTCGGGGCTTCTGGGGAAATCCCTGTATGCATCCCAGTTGGTGAGATGCTTTACCTCAATGTCGGGGTCGCTGTTCAGCGCATCGAGAACCGGCTGACACCATATGTGCATACTGAATCCCTTGTTTTCCACATTGAAAGGGGAAGCAATGTAGTTAGGCCCCAGTACACCTGCTGCATCACCAACGTAAAGAACTTTGATCATGTTCCACTCTCCTTTGATATGGGATTGAAATGTTTTGCCAATACACAGTGAAGCATACTACTACTCTCCGGACCGGCCTTGGGTTTCCCAGGAGCACCTTCGCATCGAGGCGTTGAGTGCAATTGCCCGCTTGAAGTGTCCTTTTGCACGTATGGTGTCACCTTTACCCTTGAAGACAAGTCCAAGTAGATAGAGATTATCCTCTTTCTTACCAGTTTTATCAATCAAATTTCTTTCAGCAACCTCTTTCAGCGCTTCCAGGTAAGCTGACGCCTCCCGCTTTTTCCCCAGCTTCTTAAGTGACTGTGCCTGATAGTAGCGCAGCACGTCACCCTCCGCATGTTCTTCCCGGACCGCCTCCTCCCAGAACTTCGACGCCTCTTTTAGCTTTCCCAGCTTCTCGTATGCCAGCCCGATCCGGTACAGTGGTTCTGCATGTCTCCTTCTGTGCGGTTCGCCTACACCCATATTGCGTGGATATTTCATGAAATTTTTGAAGCTCTCTATGGCGTCATTGTATGCACCCTCTTCCATGAGCGCAATGCCCTTCCCAATGATCGTCTCTTCGTAGAGGTTCCGCCCCTCCGTGTAGAACTCCCATGGGAAGAACTGTGTTCTGCCGAGGATGTCGAGCGCACGGTCATACTCGCCCATGTCGGTGTAATAATGGGCGATCCTCTCTGCGATCATATCGATTTCCTTGAGTTCATCCGGAATACGCTGAATAAGCTTTTTCCGTTTCTCAAGTAAGCCGAGCTTCGCGTACAGTTTGTCAAGCTCGTAGTAGAGCTTGTAGTCTCCAGGATCACAGCGCAGCGCCTTCTCGTACTCTGCGGCGGCACGGTCCGGGTCGCCAAGGACCTTCCTGTAGGAACGGCCAAGATTCCTGTGAATGACAGATAAATCCTTTTCACTCCTTACCGCCAGTTCCCAGAGCTCGAGCGCTTCCTGCCTGCGGTCTTTTGCACAGAGAAGATTGCCGAGGTAGTATGCTGCTTTTCCATTTCGGGGAATGAGCGCCAGTACACGGCGCAATACCTTTTCCGACTCCACACGGTGGGGAAATACACATGAATGGTCCAACTTTGTTCCCCTCTCTATGCTCTTCCGTGCTGCCCCCATGTCACCCAGTTTCTCCTGATAATACCCGAGGTGGAAGAGCAGGATTGGGCTGATACCTTCGGGCTCGCCCTGATGCTCGAGAAAAAAGGTCAGTACCCCTGCCGCTTCTTCGTGGAGTCCGAAGCGGGCATAATCGGCTGCCAGTTCCAGATAGGACTGATGCTCATCCCTGAGGGTGATTCTCAGCCTGTCCTCCTTTTGCGTGCCCCTAGCATCACCTTGCCCGTCTGTTGCCAGTATATAATCCTCAAACAGCGCAATGAAGTTCAGGGGGTCCCTCCGGAGCGCACGCTCAACCTGTACGCGCGCTTTTTCAGGATCACCTTTCTTCCTGTATGTACAGGCCAGCAGGGCCAGAGTGTCAGTGTTTTCAACATCTTTGTGATGCGCTTTCCTCAGCTGAACGATGGCATGCGCAAGATCTCCCTTCCCCAAATAGAGACCACCGAGCGCATGGGCACTGGCCGCACCAAAGCTGCTGCTCCTCGAGAGTGCAAGGAATTCTTCAATTGCCTCATCGTAGCGTTCCATGTCCATGAGACATGTACCGAGATAAAAAGTTGCTCCGTCATCGGCAGGGTTTCGATCAAGGGCAGTTTTGAGCTCAATCAGCGCCCTCTCGAAGTTTCCCCGGCGCAGGTGGAGTATACCGAGCGAGCGGTGTGCAGGGCTGTAGCCGGCGTCCTGCTCAATGGATCTTTTATACTGTTCCTCGGCAAGGGAGAAGCCGCCGATTTTTTCAAATTCGACTCCCGCTTCCCAAAGTTCTTCCGGGGTTTGGGCCTGCTGGTCCGGTTCGATCTTTATATATCCTTTTATCTCTCGTTCGGGTTGAGGAAGGGGGTTTTGTTCATATTTTGCAATCTGCATCCCGTCGCTGTCTTTCAGCTCGACCACCAGAGCCTTTTTGCCCGTGAGTACCTTACCCGGTGAGAGCTCATGTATGTATGGCTTTTCCGGGTCGAGATCAATTCTATCGCTCCAGAGATGGCCGCCTTCTGTGTATATGGACAACTGCGCTCCTGGCTGCGGGGTGTTTACATGAACGCCGAGCCGCAACAAATCTTTTGCGATGTGCAGTGAGAAGGCAGCCTCCCGGTTTGCAAAAACCGGAGTGCCGACTTTTCTGATCGGGTACCATGCCTCTTTCCAGGTCTCCACACTGCAGGGCGACATCATCTCCCATATGCGCATGGTGAGAAGGCGTCCGCTCTGCATCTCGGAATAGGGTCCGTCCTCCTCGGTGAGAAGCTCGGTCCATATTTTCCCAGCATCACTGTTGCCCCAGGTGTAGAATTTCTTGCCGGGCGCATCCGTACGATCGGTATAGTTGATGAGGCCCCGTTCCAGGTCGTGGTTATACCAGGCGACAAAATCCTGGAGAGAGTTCAGGCTGAAGAGGTCCTGTGCCTCCATGTGGTTCCTGTCCCACCGAATGTTCACCCCTTCGTGCATGGGATAGTCCATCACATCCTGAAGGGTCATCACCTTGGATGCCGTTGTGATGAATTCCAGTCCGGGGCTTGCCGGAGCTGCCGAATTCGCCCAGTACCAGAACCGGTTCGGTAGAAAGGTTCGGTTAAAGAGGCGCACCTCAGTTTCGAAGAACGCTGTTTGCGGGTACAGGGTAATCGTCACCGACCATCGCATCCTCGAAACCCTCTCAATATCGCCGATGACTACTGACCTGCTGCCATCATCATTCTCACGGATGGCATAGTCGATTGGAGAGGCGGTTGTCACCGTATGTCCGTTGGGAAAGTTCCATTCGATACCGCCTGAGACCCATGCGCCGCGGATGCCGATACGCGCATACTTTAATACATGATTCCGGTATATGGCTTCCTCACCTGCGATCTTGTCAAAAGCTGAAAGGAGATGCCCTCCCAGATCGGGGAGGACTATGAGACGAAGGAAGTCGTTTTCAAGATAGACCGCGCGCCACGCCTTGTCTTCCTTTACCGTTGTGAGGACCTCCTGTATGGGGTATGGGTATATGATCGAGCTTCCGGGATGGATGGGATTCTTCCGGTCGATAAGTATTGGCGGGTTCTGATCGTCCGGTCCCACCTGATATGTTGGTATGGTGAGCATGTCCTCCCATACCTTCACCTGTGATGTTCTCTGCGTCATGAGGGGTCTCCTCCACGGCGTATTGTTTTATAGGTTGTTCCAGGTATTAAATACGCTGAATACGTTTTCTGGTTTGGTACCGGGGCCAAATTCGCACTGCGCAATGCAGCCTCCGTCAGCCCAGAGTGTGTCCTTCACCAGCGTGACGGCATGCTCGATATCCTCGGGACTCCCCTCTGGGAGCAGGTGCTGACGGTCTATCTCACCCCAGAAGGTAAGTTTCCCCCTGAACTGCGCTAGGGTTTCAACGCCCATGCAGAATATCTGGGAGTTGAGCGCATCGAGCCCCAGGTCAATGAGGTGGGGAATGATGTCGGTTATATACCCATCCGAGTGCATGAATATTTTCTTGCCGTGATCATGGGCGATGTTGATGTAGTCCCTGTAGAGGGGTTTGAAGAGCTTGACCCACAGTTCGGGACTGATGAGAAGGCTGCTCTGCGCCCCCCAGTCATCCATGTACCAGAGCGCGTCAACATCGGTTTCGGCCCATGCGGTGAGGAGCCTGCAGTAGTAATCGTGTACGATTTCCATGACCTCGAAGAGGCCGTCCGGCTGCAGGATGAGGTCCACATAGAGCTGCTCGGTGCCCCGGAGAAACTGGAGGCGCTCGAAGGGTCTTGCCCAGTCCCCTGCCAGCACGAACAAATCTGAGTTACGGCAAAACTCGTTTATCCCCTCATGGTCGATTTCGAGGCACTCCTCGGGTATACGCATTTCTCCGAGCCCTTCCCAGTTTTCGCCTTCGATGAGTGGTTTTTTTACCTCTCCTATTACACCACGGTGGAAGTTGGTGAACTCGCAGTTCCATACGTCGATGTAGATACCCACATCATAGGGGTTACCGTGGGGGTCTCCCTCTCGAATCTGGAATCCTTCAGTACTGGGAAAACCCTCGTTTGGAGACACGCCAATGTCATCGGGGAAATCTCGCTTGATTCGTGCTAATTCCTCTGGGTAATATATATGTGCCCAGGGAAGTTCCCAGAGCTGTCTTGGAACTCTCTGCCTGTTGTTAAAGGCAAGTGTTTCGTACACCAGTTTTCTTGATGTCATTGTCCTTTCACCCAATAAGGTAATATAGTCAGCAGCGGATTTTCCTGCGTACTCAGGAATTGGTATCCGGAATTCCGTAGGCTTATGATACAACAACAACTAACTGTTTTCAAAACATTTTAACATTGCTGGAAAAGAATTGTACAGAAGCTACCGTACTGCTATAATAGGATAACTCTCGTCCTCCAGATTTCAAAAGGGACGGGTGTCCTGCTGTGAGGGGAGGAGATCTATGAGTCCGATGGCAAAAACCTGGATTTCCCTCGGGATGATCGTGCTTGGCATGCTCGAGTTCTGGCTGGCAATGAAGGTGTTCGGGAAAAAGCCCCCGTCGCCGAAGGCGAAGGTCCTTCTCAAGCTGCACCGTGTTCTCGGGTATGTATTTCTCGCCTATCTTATCTGGGTTGTGGTCATAGGCCTCATGCTTGCCAATATCTTTTCCCAGTCAGGTGCAGTTTTTGACAGCAGGGTGGTGTTGCATATCGCACTGGCAATGATCGTGTTCATCGTTTTGGTCCTTAAGATACTGTTTATTCGAGCCTATCGTCAGTACCGTCCGGTTGTGCCGGCACTGGGTATTATCGTGGTGGGTGGATCGGTTTTTATTTGGATGATTGCGGGACTCATGTTTCTGGTCATTATCTAGCCTGCTTTCAATTGCGAAAGCAGATACTTTTGCATATTTGCCATGGGTCCATGACATGGTCATTTCAGCACGTATCGGAATCTCCCGGTGTGGAGCAGCCGGTAATCCCATCCCCCTGAATCCTCCAATACCTCCCTGAGAACAGCGGCGATTGCGCTTTTACCACTCCCCGGCGGACCTCCAAGGGCAACACAGTATGGCCGCATGGATGCGGTGTGATACTGCCCGGCAAGCTCGTCCGCCAGCGGACGAAAGGCCCCTTGGGTGGCCTGCTTCGTGTAAAAGAGGGTCCACTCCATATCGGATTCGGTGATGGTGAAGGAGACGAGCCGGTTCATCAGGTGTTCTTATAACTCTTGACTTATTTATAGCTGGAAGTATAATTACATAGACCCAGTACAACATACTAGGGTAAGGGGGTGGGATCAATAACGAACCGTTCATTTTTCCTGCAGCTGAAAAATGAGTACCGAAAATCTCTCAAACCTCCCGAAACAGAGGAGCTTATAAACCAGCTCATCAATAGGCCGCTTGCTTTTATAACGGCCAAAGTCTTACAGAAATTGAAAGCGACTCCCAATTTCGTCACGCTCCTCTCTCTGCTCTGCGGTGTCTCCTCAGGGTTTATATTTTCCCGTGGCAGGTATCCCGACATCCTCTTGGCAGGTTTACTCCTGCAGTTCATGATCGTATTCGACTGTGCCGATGGCCAGCTTGCACGTCTTACGAACCGCAGCTCGAAGTTGGGCAGAATCCTCGATTCCCTCGCTGATCTGGCAACTCACTGTTCAGTATACTGGGGTGTGGCGATTGGGCTCTATCGGAACACAGGTACAGTACTTCCCTTCATTCTTGCCCTTTCGGCTCAGATATCCATGTATCTTCATATGGCCCTCTTCGACCATTTCAAAAGCGTCTTCATCACCATAGCAAGGCCCGATTGCATTGATCAGCTTGATAGCCTTGAGAAATTAAAGGAAAAAATCGAACAGCTGGAGACGAAGAACAGCCGACTTTCGAGCATGCTGAGAAAGATATTCTTATGGTTCTCCAAGATGGAATCCCGGGTGGTATCTATCGGTTACATATCCAACAGTGCGAACTTTTACGAGCAGTTCCCGGATACAGAAAATATTGATCCTCAAACCCGGGAGCTGTACTACAATGAAATGAGAGTGCCGACCAAGCTTTGGACCATGATTGGTGATACCATACATTTGACCATATTCGTGGTCTGCGGTTTACTGAACCAGGCCCTCCTCATCTTTCCCATTATCCTCGTGTATACAAATGTGGTGATGCTAGGTGCACTCTTTGTGCAGCGGGTGAAGTACCGAAATCTCGGCCTCGAGCGCGAGATACGGTGGCAGGAACGCTACGACTGAATCCTCAGGTCTTCCGTTTCTTCAGGGCATCGATCTCCTTGATAAGTTCGTCCACCTTCGCATTCAGCTCCTTGAGTTTCTCCAGATTGGGATTGACGGTACTCATTATCTTCTCAGAGATCTCCTTGCCCGTCTTTTCGAGTTTCTGGAGTGCACTGGCGATGAAGAATTCCCTGTCCTCTTCATCGACCTCTCCGCGGTTCTTGAGCTCGTTGAACACCTTGTCGATGTCTCCCCTCTTCAGCTTGGTGAGCCCGATACCGGCGTGATAGAGGTCTTGTAGAATCTCATTCATCCTGAACCTCCCGATTCGAGATGTCTGATTGACGTGATGCCTAGTTTCACCATACCCTTATCGCTACCGGTTCGTCAAGCGCAATCTGCATGAAATGCTTATCACACGATGGCCTGCACAACAAGATCGCCAACTTCTGACGTGGTGAAACCCATCTTTCCGGCACCCATGCCCTTGAGCTCAGCCAGTGCGGCGATGATGGCCTTTTCCAGAGAAGCCGATGCCTTCTCCTCACCAAGCACGTCGAGCATCATCTGTGCCGCTGAGATTGCGGCCAGGGGGTTTATCATGTTCTTTCCCGTATACTTCGGGGCCGAACCTCCGATAGGCTCGAACATGGACACACCTTCGGGGTTGATATTCCCTCCCGCAGCGATACCCATGCCGCCCTGAATCATGGCACCGAGATCGGTAATGATGTCGCCGAACATATTGGTGGTAACAATGACATCGAACCACTCCGGATTCTTTACCATCCACATGGTGATGGCGTCAACATGGGCGTAATCCGCGTCTATATCGGGATACTCCTCAGCAACTGCGTGGAACACACGGTCCCAGAGATCATGCGCATAGGTAAGCACGTTGGTTTTTGCGCAGAGTGTAAGCTTGCGCCGCCTGTTTCGCCTCTTGGTGTACTCGAAAGCATACCGGACGCATCGCTCCACCCCCTTGCGGGTATTGATCATCTCCTGAATGGCTACTTCATCGGGTGTTCCCTTCTTAAAAATACCGCCTATACCCGCGTAGAGGCCCTCGGTGTTTTCCCTGACCACCACAAAATCGATGTCTTCGGGCTTCTTATCGGCCAGAGGTGTTTCCACATTTGGGTAAAGCTTCACAGGCCGCAGGTTGATGTACTGGTCGAGAGAGAACCTGAGGTTGAGGAGTATGCCCTTTTCAAGAATACCGGGCCTGACATCGGGATGGCCGATTGCACCGAGATATATGGCGTTGAAGGTACGAAGCTCTTCAACCGCATCATCGGGCAGCACCTCTCCGGTGCGCAGATAACGGTCGCCACCAAAGTCGAAATCCTTGAACTCGAATTGAATCGAGAACAGGGAAGCTGTCTTTTCCAGTGCTTTTATGCCTTCGGCAACAACCTCCGGACCGGTTCCATCTCCCGGTATTACGGCAATCCTGTACATTACGCGGTACCCCTCAGATGAGTTTTTACACGGTTAATAAGCCCGCCGGCATTGATGATCTCCTGCATGAAGGCGGGGAAGGGTTCGGATTGAAAGGTTTCACCCGTACTCCGGTTGATAAGAGTTCCCGCCTGAAGATCGACCTGAACGGTATCACCCCCCCCAACCTTCGAGGATGCATCCTTGAGCTCGAGAATGGGAAGGCCAATGTTGATGGCATTCCTGTAGAATATGCGGGCAAAAGACGAGGCGATGACGCAGGACACTCCGCTGGCCTTGATCGCTATCGGTGCATGTTCTCTCGACGACCCGCAGCCGAAATTTTCACCGGCAACAATGATATCGCCCTTCTGCACCTTGCCTGCGAACTCTTTGTCTATATCCTCCATACAGTGGCTGGCCAGTTCTGCCGGGTCCTTTGTGTTGAGATACCGAGCCGGTATAATGACATCTGTATTGACATTGTTACCGTAGAGGAACACCCTTCCTTCAAAGCTGAGATTCGATGTGGATGACATTACCTGCCCCTTCTATTTCATGACCTCTTCGGGTGAGGAGATTTTTCCCGTTACTGCAGATGCAGCTGCAACTGCTGGTGAGGCAAGATAGACTTCACTCTCCTTGTGCCCCATTCGTCCGACAAAGTTCCGGTTTGTGGTGGATACGGCCACTTCGCCCTGCGCGAGTATACCCATGTGGCCGCCGAGACAGGGGCCGCATGTCGGCGTGGAAACCGCAGCACCGGCCTCCACCATGGTTTCGATCAACCCCTCACGGAGCGCCTCGAGGTATATCTTCTGTGTTGCGGGAAAGATAAGCAGCCTGACTTCCCTGTGTACCCTGTGGCCTTTCAGGATTTCAGCGCATACGCGAAGGTCTTCGAGCCTGCCGTTGGTGCAGGAGCCGATGACTACCTGATGGATCCTTATTTCATCTGTCTCCGATATGCCCCTGGCGTTCTCCGGGAGATGAGGGTAGGCGACCTGCGGTTCGATGTCATCGAGCACATATTCGTACTCCCCCGCATATGGGGCGTCATGGTCGCTTTCAAATACCCGGTACTGGTCTTTTCGTTTTCCCTCCTTCATGGACGAAACGACATATCGTTTCGTCTGTTCATCAACAGGGAAAATACCGTTCTTGGCGCCTGCCTCAATGACCATGTTGGCAATGGTAAAGCGGCTGTCCATGGAAAGCTTCTCGATACCCTTGCCTGTGAACTCCATGGACATATAGCGTGCACCGTCCACACCTATATCACCGATGATTTTCAGTATCACATCCTTACCGCTAACCCATTTCGATAGAGAGCCCTTCAGGGTGAACCTGATAGATTCGGGAACCCTGAACCATGCCTTCCCGGTGGCCATGGCGCAGGCCAGGTCTGTGCTTCCCACACCTGTTGAAAAGGCGCCGAGGGCACCATAGGTACAGGTGTGCGAGTCTGCGCCTATCACGAGGTCACCGGGGATGACGAGTCCCTTCTCAGGCAGGAGGGCATGCTCGATGCCCATTTCCCCCACCTCGAAGTAGTGAACGATACCCATGTCCCGTGCAAACTCACGCATGTAGCGTGCCTGCTCGGCCGATTTGATGTCCTTGTTGGGTGTGAAATGGTCCGGGACGAGGGCGATCCGCTCCCTGTCCCATACCCGGTCTATACCGAGCTTGTGAAACTCCTGTATGGCAAGTGGAGCGGTGATGTCGTTGGCCAGAGCCATGTCACACTGTGCCTCGATGAGTTGACCTGGCTTTACTCTGTCCAAACCGGCATGGGCTGCTAGAATCTGCTCGGTAACGGTCATGACAAGCTCCTTGGGGCCTGATGGAGTTCCAGATATAGTAATGATTACCATCATAGACGGCAACCTGTTTCAATTCTTCGACCAGTGCATTCACTTTTTGTTGACAATTAAATGCCATGGAGTACACTAAAACAAAAAATTTGAGGAGGGGGGAGATGAAGAAGGGTCTTGTTGCTGTGATTCTGATGATTTTCGTTATTGGTGCAATACCTGCTCTGTTCGGCCAGGACAAGCGAATCTATAATGACGGTGAGATAGATTATGTTCCGCTCGAAGCGACCTTCGTACTCACAGCTGAGGATGAAGAATCGTCCGTGAAGGAGATACTCTACAGTATAAATGGAGCGGGTATAGAGCTCTATGATGATCCCATTACGCTCAGTGAAGAGGGCAGGCAGCTCATCGTGTACTGGGCAATGGATATGACGGACAATGTGAGCAGTGAGAAACTCTACTCCGTAATTGTGGACGCCACCCCGCCGGACGGTTTCGTAAGTGTGAACGGGCCGGCGTTTACCGATGATAAGCTGTATATCACCGGCCAGAGCAGAATTGTAATCTGGGCAGAGGACGAGCTCTCGGGAGTTGATGCTGTATATGTATCGCTCGATGACAGTTCCTTCAGCAGGTACACGGAACCAGTTACGATAATGAAAGAGGGATACCACGAGGCATCGGCCTATGCCGTTGATAACGTTGGAAACACAACTGACGTTTTTACCGTTGCAGGATACGTCGACAGTACACCTCCCGATGTAACCATTGAGGTACGTGACGGTTTCGTTGAGGTGGGCGGTGAGAACTACACGAACAGGGACAACGTGTATACGGTAACTGCAGATGATGAGATTTCGGGGGTGCGGGAGATACTGCTTTCCCTCGATGGGAGTGATTACGCGCTATACAGTGCGCCTTTCAGGTTGCAGATAGAGGGCAGTCACACCATCAGCGCCAAGGCGGTGGACAGGTTGGGAAACGAATCAGTCCCCGTGGATCTGCAGTTCAACGTGGATGTGACGCCACCCTCAACATCCATGGGCGTTTCACTGGAGGAGTAGGGTAATTACTGGTTGTTGTTTCCATCCTAGCATATATATACTATAATACATCCAAGCCCCTGCTGGGACATTGGCAGGGGCGTTTTTTTAAATGAAAGTAAGCGGAGTGGGGAATGCTCGAGAAATACGTACGAAACATCTATGATTCTGTGAAAAAGCAGAATGAGTGGCGATCGAGGACGATAAACCTCATTGCCTCTGAAAATATACTCTCCAAGACGGTGAGAAAGCTGTCGGGTTCTGACTTCACCCATCGATATGCTGAGGGCCATCCCGGTGAACGCTACTATCAGGGCACGGAATACATCGACAAGATTGAGAGCGATCTGCGAAACGATATTAAAACCCTCTTCCGGTGTACGAACGCAGACGTGAGGCCCATAAGTGGAACCAACGCAAACGAAGCTGTCTTTTCCAGTTTCATCAAACCCGGCGATATCGTCATGGTGAACTCGACACCCGGAGGCGGACACATAAGCCATCATCTTGCCGGCTCTGTTGGCAAATTCACCACCAATGTGATCGACTTTCCCCTGTCAAAGGACGGATTCCACATCGATGTTGACAGAACAAAAGACCTCATAGGCATATGCCATCCGAAAATACTGATCTTTGGGAAGAGCCTGTTCCTCTTTCCTGAACCTGTGCGTGAACTTATCGATGTCTGCAACGAGAACAAAATCCTCATCATCTACGATGCGGCCCATGTGCTCGGTTTGATCGCCGGCGGGACTTTTCAGGACCCTCTCGGAGAGGGCGCCTTTATCGTGACCGGTTCAACGCACAAGACCTTTTTCGGGACGCAGCGCGGAATCATTATGAGCAACATGGGGTCAGGGGAGTGGCAGAAGGTTGACAAGGGTGCATTCCCCGGTTCGTCGAGCAACCACCACCTGGATACGCTTGTTGGACTTGCCGTTGCGACCCAGGAGATGATCAGTTTCGGCAAGCAGTACAGCGACCAGACTATCAGGAATGCGAAGTCTCTCGCGAAGGCACTGAAGAAGGAGGGGTTCAACGTGCTGGGAGAGGAGTTCGGCTTTACCGAGAGCCATCAGGTCACCGCTGACGTGCATGAGTATGGCGGCGGAAAGATGGTGGCAAACCTCCTGAAGGAGAATGACATCATTCTCAATATGAACATCCTTCCCCATGAACCCCTGAGGAACGTTACAAACCCCGATGGAATACGCATTGGTGTTCAGGAAATGACCAGGGCTGGCATGAAGGAGCCTGAAATGAAGGTGATCGCGCATCTCATTGCGGAGTGTATCAGGGAGGGCAAGGAGGTGCGGGATGAGGTGAATCGATTCCGCGGCAGTTTCGCGACTGTGCAGTATTCCTTCGACGAACTGCTCGCTGACCTGAACTCACCCAACGAGATGGGCCCCAAGGGTTTAGGCAACCGGTGAGGAAAGAGCGTGGGAACCATGAAGAATGTACTTCTCTCAAATGATGACGGTATCGAGAGCAGGGGTATCTGGGCCCTTAAAGAGCATTTTGAAGAACACTTCAATGTGTTCGTCGTTGCTCCGGACAGGGAGCGCAGCGCCACCGGCCACTCAATATCCCTGCACGACCCCATACGATTGAAAGTGGTTGAGGAGGATCGCGTATTTGCAGTGAATGGCACGCCTGTAGATGCGGTTCACCTTGCACTGCACGGTGTGATCAAGGAGAAGATCGACGTAGTGGTGACCGGCATCAACAGGGGGCTCAACCTTGGCACCGACGTATTCTACTCCGGTACCATCTCTGCTGCCTCCCAGGCCAAAGCCCTGAGTATTCCTGCTGTTGCTGTATCGATCGACGTCTCGAGCATGCCTGTACTCTACGAAACAGCAGCCTATGTTGCCCGGAGGGTTGTTGAAAAAATTGATGAGAAAAAAGTGGAGAGTGGTATAATTCTGAGTGTGAACGTGCCCAACCTCGAGATACATGAGATCGAGGGTATCGAGATAACGAGGCTTGGAAAACGCTGTTACAACGACCGGCTCATCGAACGTGAAGACCCGAAGAGAAACAAATACTACTGGATCGAAGGGGCTCATACCCACGATATTCTCGACGAGGGCACCGATGTCAAAGCGGTTCACGAGCGACGGGTTTCCATCACCCCCCTTCGATTCGATATCACTGCCGGCGATTACATCGATACGCTGAAGCAGTGGAACTTAAACGACCTGATAGAGGAATGAACAGGCAAAAACAGATAGATCAGTATCTCGAAGACGGCAAGCAGTACTTTGAAAAGAAAAGCTACGAGCTGGCCCTGCAGAATTTCCTCGACGCTCTTGAACTCGATAAGGACAATCCTGACACCCACTACTATCTGGGCATCGTGTACGCCCGTATAGGCAGGTACGATTGGGCTGTGGAGTATCTGCAAAAGGTCTTTGATTCTGAGCTGGCCTATATCAACAAGATACACACAACCATGATTCTGGGATATCTCTACACCTTGCAGGAGCGCTATGAGGAGGCGCTCGAGCTCTTCCGCAGTATCATTGACCTGGGGCTCGAAAGCGCCCAGGCCTATGCGGCAATCGGATACATCATGGACCGCAAGGGACAGTTCAAGGATGCGATCATGAATCTCTACCGCGCGGTGGATATAGACCCGGATAATGCAAATGCCCACAACTCACTCGGATACATCTACGCAGAGTCAAACCTGAACCTCGATGAGGCGCTCAAAGAGTGCAAAAAGGCCGTGTCTCTGGATCGTAACAACCCCGCCTATCTGGATAGTCTTGGATGGGTGTACTACAAACTCGGTGAGAAGTCACAGGCGCGAAGTTATCTAAAAAAGGCCATGAAAAAAGCCCCCTCTAATGAGGAGATTAAAAATCACCTGCATGCTGTGATGGATTAGAGGGCTTCAGCCTCCGATCTGACGGACCAGGGGGACTTACGCCCCCGTGCGCAGGATTACTCAGCCTTTCCCTGTATGATTGCCTTTGGTTTCACGAGGTAGATGAATGCGGGCAGTATGAATATGACGCCGATAAAGCATCCGAGCATGGTCACCGAAATAAGGAGGCCAAAGTATAGAATTGGTTTGAAACTTGAGAAGAGAAGTACCGAAAACCCAGCCATGAGTGTGAAGGACGTAAAAAAGATAGGGGTCCCCGTCATGCCGAGCGCCTGCTTGAGCCGCTCCTTCAGCGGCATGTTGTGTTTTGTTCTCGTAAAGCTTATGAGATAGTGAATGCTGTTATCCACGCCAAGTCCCACCGCAATGCTTGCGATCATCGAGGTAATGAAATCAAGTGATACGTTGAAGTAGCTCATGGTCCCAAAGTTGAGGAAGAGGCCAAAGAAGATGGGAATAAGGCCGAAGAACCCGAATACCAGTGACCGAAAGGTAATGGCAATTATGATGAACACAATGATAATACTGAGCAGTATGCTGATGAGCTGCGATCGTATCAGGTAGTCAATGAGTGAGACGTAAATCAGATCCACTCCTGAGATGATCACCTCGATCCCCTCGTGGGGGTTGTTCCGCACGAAGGCCCTGAAGTTCTGCAGGAATTCCTTCAGCTCAGCGATGGTCACATCCTCATGTTCAGGACCCACTGTCCTGACCACGATGTTCGCATGACGGTAATCGTTGGTAATGACATTGCTAAGACTCTCTGTAAACTTGGACATCTTGAACATGAGGAGAATCTTGAACAGATCGGCATCGCTTTCGGGAAGGCGGTATTCATCGGGATTATTCTCGTGTATGAGCTGATTGGCCCGTTTTATATAACCCACAACTGAATTGGATAGCCCGAGGAGGTTCTGATCTCGTATCCACTGCTCGGCTCTGTCTATGTATCGAAGGGTGGCGAGGGTTTTGAAATCAATGTCGCTCTCCTCCTCGGCGATGAAAGAGACATTTATCGTGGAGACACCGCCGAAATTCGATCGTATAAATCCCTGGCTCAGAAGTATGTCTGAGTTCTTCTTGAAGAAGCGTTTCCAGCTTGTGTCAACTTTTATATTTGGGATACCGACAATTGCCCATATGGCAATGACTACGGCAATGATGAGTATGGTCTTCCAGCGTTTCAGGATCATATCCCCAAGATTGAGAAAAAAGTGGTTCATCCTGCTGCCCTCGGTTGAAGCCCGAAGGGTCCTGCGGGGTTTTTTGAGCATAGATAAAATGCTTGGCAGGAAAGTGAGGCTCAGCATCATCGATATGAAAACACCTATGAGCACAAACACACCGAGATCCCGCATAGGCTTGATACGGTTAATCGTCAGTGCGGCGAATCCCGCAATCGTAGTCAGCGCGGCAAGGATGATGGTCTTGCCGATGTGCACAACCGATCCCTCAACGCAGCGGCGTCTTGGCAGATCCGCTTGTGTATCTTTATAGTATTGATTGAGGAAGTGTATGCTGTAAGAACTCGAGATGACGAGTATCAGGGTGGGAAGCATGACCCCCACCATAGTGATCGTTTTTCCGAAGATGCCCATGAGTCCGAGTGTCCAGAGTATGCTGCCGATCATAATACTCAGGGGAAGAATAACGCCGCGGCCTGAGCGGAAGTTGATGAACAGCACAACAATAACCAGAAGGATAATGGGAAGCGCGAGACGTACCGAATCCCTGCGAATATACTCCTTGACCCAGCTTTCGATGATGGGTCTTCCCGCAAGGTAGAACACCTCTGGTCCCTGATAGGGTTCGATGATGCGCGTCAGTTTGTCACGCAGGTGCTGTGTGCCAACCCCGTTCTTGATCTTGATATAGATCGCGAGGGATTCCCCGTTTTCAGAAACAACGACGTTTTTCAGGATGGGCTCCGCGAGCATCTCTTCCTTGAGCTTTGCTATCTTCTCACGTGACTCAGGTATTTCACCTCCCGGAAAACTCGTCTTTACAACTACCATGCCAAACAGGTATTTGAACACCTTGGCGCTCAGTGGGTCAATGATATCTTCGACCTCGTGGAGTGTACGGATCTCATCAGATATGTTCTTGATCTTGGTGAGGGTCGAGAGAGAATAGGCGTTGTCCGATTTGACACTGACCATGACGAAGGTTGTTGAGCCAAACCGCCTAAGTGTCTCCTGCAGGGTGATGAGTTCAGGGTTGTCTTCCGGTGCAAGATCGATGAGATTGGATGACATCCTGACTTGACGTGCGAAAAATGCGAGGGCAAGGGTAAGTACTATGACTACAGCAATTATGGGAACCCTGAATCGTACAACAAAACGCGCAAACTTCTCTATCATGGATCTGAAATTCCTGTAGTTTTCCCAAATATATATGAAGGGAAAGGCCCTGTCAATTTACTTCATATTACAAACTTAAGTGGGTACACACATAGGTACCACCCTCTAAGGGCATCTTACTGTTACCCGGACCGGGTTGCGAGTGGGCCGTGATGAATGGTGTATGTGAAAAACTCGACGCTTGAGTTGATTTTTTGTATCTTTAGTAAGACATTTCAGGAATCAGAGTTTCAAGATGAACAACCTAGCTATACTGCGTTGCCGCAATTGCGAAACAAAAAACAGGGTAAAACTCGAGAAGATCTCCTCACTTCCCCTCTGTGGTAAATGTGGGAACAAGCTCAAGATTCCGGAGGGCACGATCAGCATAGAGGGCAGTGAGTTCTCCCGGGAAGTACTCGCGGAAACAATTCCCACTGCCCTGGACTTCTGGGCGCCTTGGTGCGGCCCCTGCCGGATGATGGGGCCCATACTGGATGATATTGCCAGGAGCTACCCGGGTCGGATCAAGGTGGTGAAAATCAACTCCGATGAGAACCCCAACCTCTCCATGAAGTTCGGTATACAGGGAATCCCCACCCTCATACTCTTCAGGGACGGTAAGGAGGTCAACCGCATGGTCGGTGCCGCCCCCAGAGAGCACATCCTGCAGTTTCTGCATCTGTGAACTGCATTTTTAATCGCTGCTGCCTGTGTAGTACAACTTTTTCGGTTGATCTATTGAGGAAGAGTAGCTTCTATCCGGCAGGGTGTTCAGCAGCATATAATGAGAAATGGATCAGGGATTGAACTCGTGGCCGCCACGGTCCATGGAGGAGGAGGGTCTGGGATTTCTGATACGATCAACAGTCACTTCATCCATCTCTGCTGAGGTGAGTATGTCATCCAATTGACTGTAGCCATTGTTCTGGATGCTTAATAGGTTAGATGAACCTCCTGTATTTATGATGAAATCCCCAATATCAGGATTGAAGAAAGCGACTTGACCCGTGAAATACTCACTGTTGTCAGAGGGCTTACGTGGCACGCTGTTGTAGTTACTAGGTATCATTTCCGGAGGATACACGAGTGATGCATCAAAGAGGTAGCCATCTCTACAGTAGTCATTGTCAAAGGCATTGTTGTATATAAGAACATCATTTTCTGTGGTGTTGTAGTTGCTCAGGGTAATACCATAACGAGCCAAACCCACACCACCGAGGATGATGTTATTGATTATATTAGACCGTGTAATATGTCCGAATATGGCAAGCGTTGCCAGGCTTGCTCCAGGAGAACCCTGCCCGTTGATTGTGTTGTTTATGATGTTCACGTCGCTGTTCTCCACGGATACACCGATACATGTACTGTTTGGATTCGTGCCGACTCTTCCCCCCACAATGAAATTATTAAAGAGGTTGCAGTCGCCCGCGTTATTAAAACCTACCCCAATGTTCTTTTGACCAGGCAATCCGCCAGAATCAAGGCCCCCAATAATAGTATTCCTGTATATGTCTGCCACAGCACCGTTTTCCACCCAAATGCCATAGGTGTTGTTATCGGTGACATTGCCTCCGTTGATCTCAGCATTGTCCCGAATAATGGCGAAGGTATTCCCTGTTATAAAAATGCCGGAGCTCGGATAATTGCCTGTCACATCGGCGGTTATCCAGTTCCCCAGAATGGTGATGTTTTGTGCACCGTCCTCGAGGAGGATGCCATCGATCTTTCCGTCCCATCCACCGGAGATCGAATTATTTTCGATAATTACATCGGATGCGTTTCGAATGTAGATACCGGCATTTGCCGTGGTACCCGATCTGCCCCCGAGAGATGGGTTGTTCCATATATGTATATTGCGTGCGTTCTGTACGGAAATAGCGTAACATTTAGCAATCGTATTGAGAAGTGCAGCCTCACAGATGGAGTTGTTTATCTCAATATTATCACTGTTGCCGGTGATGTGTATCCCGTATGCTGTTGCAGCGTTGTCTGACCCAAGGATATCACAGCTGTCAATCCTTATATTTCTGCTTCCGGAATTTATGAGCACGGCGCCGTTCACATCCGGGGGTCCTGTACTCAATCCCTGGACCGTTAGTCCTTCTAAAGCACAATAATTTACATTGGAAAGGGTGATTGCATAATTATTTGAAAGAGCTTGTATCTCTGAGGGAGTAAACCATGGATCATATACAGTAAAACCGGAGTTCCAGCCGCCCTGTATCGTGAAGCCGTCATAGGCTGACCCGTTCAGTACGATGTCCTCATTATAAACTCCCTCCTCGATTTTAATAAAGGGGAGCCCGTGTTCAAGTGCCAGCTGTATTGCTCGACTTATTGTGCGCACCGGCGAGACACTGACATATCCCTCATTGGCATCGTCCCCTGTGGTTGAAACATAGATGGCATCTATGGTCTGGAATGAGAAGATGGGGGCTGGCATGGGTCCATTATAGTTTTTACCTGCAATATCTAATGCAATGATACCGTTGGCATTGAGATAGATGCGGTAGTTCTTGCCTGGCATAAGCGGCTCATAAGGTGTGAAAATTGCACGTTTTACACCTACTGCTGGCTCACTCCACTGGAAATACCCATCACTCACGGTACGTATATCCTGGAAATCGTCGGACATAAGCTGGAATGACCCTTCCACACTGCTTCTGAGCATTTCCTTGTCGAACTCTATGACGATCTGTGCATCCAGTGTATGTATACCTGGTACTGATGTGAGCTTAGTAGCTTCGAAATATGTTATATCGTAGGGGTCAAAATCCGAGAACGAAGATGTTTCAAACCGCCACTCATAGCTTTTATCAAGGTAAAAACCGTCTTTGGATTGAACGTGCAGGTCAACATTCACGGTTACCTCCGTGATAGACGGAAAGAAACTGTAGGGCCTGAATACAGCAACGCGGTTTGTGCTGTCCCATAAAAAGGAGCCGTCCGAAGAATCGTACTCCTGCCCGTTGTAGGAATACCGGAAGTTATCCTCCAGGGACCGCTGGTCCATGGGTTTGGAAAACAGTATGCCAATAAAGGCATTGCGGGGAACATCGTAGTGGTTGTCCGCCGGATCGAAGGTGATGATTCTTGGGATATCGGAGGGCCCAGTGGTGGCCAGATCGTAGAGGGGGCTTCTTAGCTGGCACCCCGCCAGAAGCAGAGGAAAGACCAGGACTATGAAGAGCAGTTTTTTCAAGTGTTCCGGTTCTCCCGCGATACCCATTCGCAGCACAGTATGTACCTATTTTTATGAATAATAATAGGTACAAACTTTATATCGGTTGAATTGGAAAAATTCTTATTGAAGGAGAATGCCCTTTACAGTTACACAACGGCTTCCACGGAAGAAGACCTGAAGTATATGACGCTTCAGAACAGCATGTCAAAGGGTTTCAGGCCTTTCTGTGCACAGTATTCCCTGTACAGCTCCATGTAATTCTTCGATGTCCCCCGATCGGGTAAGAGGCCCAGCTGTTCGCTCAGCTCCATGATGCGCTCTTCCGCTCCCTCGATCTCTATGTAGTTGCCTATGGGAGTCTCATCGAGGAGAATATGGGTATCATCCGATATAAAGACCTCTCTTCGTTTCTGATAACGGAAGGCCTTTCGGAATCCGAGGGAAATGATGATTCTCTCCGCCTCTTCGAAGTCGGAAACCTCTATTTCATACTCCTCCATGATTTTGAAACGGGTCCGGTCCACAGGCTCCTTGAAGGTGATTGTGACGGTGTCGCTCTTTCTGAGACGGAGTAGTTTTCCCTCTCTGCGAAGCGTTTCCCGATTATCGTCAAAAACGATGTTGTCCTCGAAGAATGAGGATTGAAGGACTGCCCCATGCTTTGAGAGCCGCTCCCTGTAGGGGTTGAAATCGTCGACGAGATACTTGACCTCCCTTTCGATCATGGTGTCTGTACCTATGGGTTGAGTTCGAGAGCCCCCCGGCCGATCAAAGCGGGGATGCCCAGTGAGGATGGTAGTATACAAAACTATCTGTTTCTTTGCAATAGAGATATAAGCAATAGCAAGGATTCACACGAAGAAACATGTGCAATGTTCACCAATGCTCGTATTGCGCCGTGCTTCCACACTTGCTATTTCAATTGGGTGCGATATGATAGAGGGATTGAAGGTGAAGGTCAAGACTTCAGGAGTGACATGATGTCCAGTCTCATTCGTTTCGGTGTTTCCATGGAGAGTAACTTGCTCGAGTCCTTTGATCATTTCATTGCAAAACACGGTTTTAACAACAGGAGTGAAGCGATACGGGATTTGATCAGGGAGAAACTTTCCCTGGAAAAGGGTGAAAAGACGGGAAGGGTCATGGGAACGATAACTATTATATACAATCATCACATACGCAACCTCTCCGAGGAGCTGACCGACATTCAGCACCACTTTCAGGAGTACATACTCTTTTCCAATCATGTCCATATTACACACGAGGATTGTCTCGAGGTAATTGTTGTGCAAGGTGAGGAGAGGACTTTGCGTGATCTCACCAATCGTATAGGAGGGCAGAAGGGTGTGTCCATGGCCCTCCCCTCATTCTTTACTCTCGCGATGTCGTGACAGCGGGGCAGGAATTCATGTATAAAAATTGAGGAGATATGCATGGCTGATAGGGACGAAGAACTGCAGGGACTGCAGGATGAGATCGAGAGATACAGGAGGGAAATCGAGCATCTCGTCAAGGACAGAAGCGAGTATCTCAGGGTAAGTGCACATCAGATGAAATCGCCACTTGCCACAATCCTTTTTAGTGTCGATACATTGTTGGGCAACTACGCGGGGTCCCTTAACAGCAAACAGCTCAGAATCGTGGAATCGATCAGAAACGGAAGCAGAGACCTGCAGGCGCTCATCATGGACATTCTCGAGCTCGAACGGTTCCGTGCAGGTGAGGTGGAGCTTGAAAAGGTGGATTATGCGGAGCTCTGTATTCAGGCCACTCTGGAGCTCAAGGAAAAGATACAGGCCAAAAATATCAATTTTCTTTCCG
>CBFDDP010000038.1:0-23276 GCA_965603595.1 uncultured bacterium | reverse complement strand
CCTCGTCGATTTCAAAGTATTCCTTCTTCTCGAAACCCATTCTTCTGGCAATAGTCGATGCGGGGAACCTTCGAATCTTGGTGTTGAATATCCTGACGGCATCGTTGTAGCGCTTTCGTGCAACTGCTATGCGGTTTTCTGTTCCTGCAAGCTCATCCTGGAGCCTGATGAAATTGACATTGGATTTCAGGTCGGGATAGCGTTCAACGATGACCAGCAGCCTGCCCAAGGCGCTTTGCAGCTGATTGTACCCCTGGGCAGTTTCCCCAACGGTCTGGGCACCCGCAAGTTTTGCCCGTGCTTCGGCTATCTGGGTAAATACTTCCTTCTCCTGTGCCGCATACCCCTTTACCGTAGCGACGAGATTGGGGATGAGGTCGTTTCGCCGCTGCAGCTGATTATCGATCTCTGACCAGGCGGCATCGATACTCTCCTCGAGAGTGACAAGTGTGTTCCTCGTACCGATATACCAGGCTCCATATATAATGAGAAAAAGCGCAATAACTGCAACCACAACGATTACACCGGTGAGTTTGCCTCGAGCCATACCACACTCCTTTTTATAAATTAAAAGCCGCGGGAGGCGCCTCCGCCTCCAAATCCACCACCGCTGAATCCACCACCACCACCGAAACCGCCGCCGCCGAAGCCCGAACCACCCGATCCAAATCCGCCTCCATAAAAACCCCTCCTGGAAGCGGCTCCCCCCATGAACAGCAGGGGCCAGAGCAGGAACCGCCCGCCGCCGAAAAAGAGTGCAAAGATGATGAACAGTATGAGGCCGGTGGGTATTCCTGGTCGTGTGTACCTCTTACTCTCGCTCAATTGGTAATCACCCAGCTCGACATCGTACTCACTGGCAATGATCCCGGCTAGGGCCTGAACTCCCTTCAGCATGCCGGTGCCGTACTCACCTGCCTCCAGCGCGGGGAGTATGGACTGGTCAATGATTTCACCTGCCATGCCGTCTGGTATAACACCTTCGAGACCATAGCCAACCTCGAGCTTGATTCCCCTCTCCTGCATTGCAAGCAGCAGGAGTATTCCCGTATCCTCACCCTTTTTCCCGATACCCCATGTGGTGGCAAGCTCGATCGAATACTCGTCGATCGATCCATAGGGCTCTATGCTGTGAACTGTAACCACCGCTATCTCCGCGCCTGTCTTCTGCTGAAGTGCCCGGGCAATGGCCTCCATCTCTGCGCTCGAATTGGAATCGATGACCCCTGCAAAGTCGTTGACAAAGCCCACAGGGTCGGGCAGTTTCTGGGCCCGGAGCGGACCTGCGAGGAAGACAATGAGAAGTATTGCAGGAAAAATGTACACTTTTCTGTTCATCGCAAAGGCTCTTCGATCGGTATTCCCCTACTCCTTGAATTTCATCCTGTCGACGACGATGATGAGCTGCTCTAGTGTGGCGAGGGCTTCGGTAGCAAGGTTTCTTGCATCGACCCTCTTACCGATCCGGAGCTCGAGTAGCTTCTTAAAAGGTTCAGCATCAATCTCAAAGGCCCGCGAAACCTCGTCGATGATGGCCGCACCTTCTGTTGGAATCTCCTTCAATCCCTGCAGCCTGAGAAGCCCTCTGAATAATGCCTTCAAGGTTCCATAGAGGATTTTCAAGTTTGCTTCAAGCACTCTCCTGCGTCCCCGGGATGCGATGAGTACCTGACGCAGGGAGGCGATGCTTCCCCGAAGCCTCTCCTCGAGCTGATGCCGCAGGTTCTTTTTCTTCAGGGTGAGTGATTTGGTTTCATCATCTCCGAAAAGCACTCTGTTGCGTTCCCTGATGTCTGCGTACTCCATGGGGAACACATCCGCTGAGTTGATGAACTCATTTTTCGTGAGGATCAGGGGGGCGATTTTGTACTTGCGCATCATATGGGGAGCTGTTTTCCCGAGGGCTCTTAAACTGTTCGAGTCGGAATGTTCGAGTATGACGAGCAGGTTGATGTCGGATACTCCGGGAACAAAATCACCGCTCACATAACTGCCGTACAGCGTGACCGAGAGAAGGTTGTTGCCGAAGATCTCATTTACTACGGTGAGAAAGGACCTTTCAACTGCCTCGCGTATTGCGGACTCTTTTGACATACCGCTCCTCCCCCTCAGTTTATTCTACTGATGCAGCAGCACATATAAAATGTACTATACCAAGTTGCATTCATCAAGATGAACGTGCTGTTCCTCAATGCTCTGTTCAAATGGAGGAAAAGGGTGTATCATGGAATTGAAGGAGAAGTAGGTGAGGGAGGTGAGATAACATGGCACTGAAAAAGGCCCACTTTGCAGGCACCTGGTATCCTGGTACCGGGAAGGAGTGTATACGCAGCATGAAGCAATACGATGAGGAGCTTGCGTCTCGGTTCGGCGAGGATGAGCGGCCCTCTTCAGGTTTCTCAGGTGGCATCGTACCACATGCGGGATGGTTCTTCTCGGGTAAAACGGCATACGCCGTGTTCAGGAGTATAGCGGACAGGGCAGCTGCATCGGGGACAGTTCCTGATCTCTTCTACGTGTTTGGCAGGCATCTTCCCCCCGGCGGCTCAGACTACCTCTTTCTGGACGAGGGATTTGAGACTCCCCTCGGACCACTGCTGTTGGCGAGCGATGCGGCAGAGAAACTCTCAATGCGCTTCGATTTTGTGCATGAGACAGCACACGATTCCGTATCTGACAATACCATTGAGCTGCAGCTTCCCTTTATTAAACATTTATTCCCGGAAGCAGAGATCGTAACTGTTGGTGTCTCGCCTGATGAGGGAGCTGTATCGATCGGTGAAGCGTCTTACAAGATTGCACAGGAGCTCGGCAGGAAGCCCTGCTTCATCGGCAGCACCGATCTCACCCATTACGGTCCGAATTACGGGTTCACCCCTCACGGTATAGGGAGCCAGAGCGTCAGGTGGGTGAAGGACTGCAACGACAGAGAGGTCATTGAAGCCTTTCTCAGGGCAGAACCCCGGGATGTGATGCGAAGGGCCCTGTCCTCGCACAATGCCTGCTGCCCCGGCGCTGTTGCGGCAGCCATTGCAGCTGTACTCAGGGGCGGTACGAAGAAGGGATTCCTGATCGATTATACGACCAGCTATGATCGGCATCCGGATTCAAGCTTCGTCGGTTATGCCGGTGTCCTGTACTAGGCGTAGGCTTGCCCTTTCGGGGTATTCCTGTACTATCTGTTTGAGTCCGATGATCATGGTCGTCATTATGGCGTCAGTTGGTTTTTTTACAGAATCCCGAACCTGGATGGAAATATATCCCTCCCTCATCTCCCAGTTTACCCCTTCACGGTCGTAGTGCAGGAGTCCCGCGAGTGCGGTTTCTGCAACCGCTGAAACTGCGGCACAGACAATATCGGAACCCGCCTTTCCACCTCCGTGACCGGTCACCTCTACTTTCCGTACTCTGTCGCCTGTGACGGTAACCCCTATCTCAATCATGATATATCCCGATTTTCCCTTAAGGCTTTTGACTACCGAAAAAATGTTTCCACTGTGGACGATATTGGGTACAATAGGGGAAACCTCATGCCCTGCAGCTGCTTTCTGATCAGCAGGTCCCAAGAAGGTGAAGCCGACCCAAGAGCACCCGGATGAGCTATAAGGTCCTCGTCATCGTCCTCTTTGCATTATCATATAGTGGAATAATTGCCTTTTCCAGAAAAAAGACCTATTTCGCCAGTATTGGAGCCCTGCTTCTCATACTGGTGCATGCCCTTTTCAGAGCGGAATCGCCCGCCAACTGGCTTCAGTTTATTCTCCACTCCATAAACTGGAACGTACTCGGAATATTCCTGGGTACCCTGCTCATTGCCGAGGCATTCATCGAGTCGGAGGTACCGACCCTCATTGCGTATGTTCTCATCAACCGTTCGAAGAATGTGGGTATGGCGATATTTTCCGTATGTGTTATGACAAGCCTTCTCTCGGCCTTTATAGAAAACGTGGCCACCGTGCTCATCGTTGCTCCCATTGCGCTTGCCATAGCAAGGAAACAGGACATTTCACCGGTGCCCTTTCTCATCGGGCTTGCCGTATCGTCCAATCTGCAGGGTACGGCAACGCTTATCGGCGATCCTCCGAGTATGATCCTCGCAGGCTACATGGGACTCAACTTCAATCAGTTCTTTGCACTCGCCGAGAAACCGGGAATTTTCTTCGCGGTACAGGTGGGGGCGGTGATATCCTTCGTGATTCTCTATCTGTTTTACAGGAAGTACAAAGACCCCATCCTCCCCTCGCCAAAACCGATGGTCAGGAGCTGGTTTCCAACCGTCATCATACTGCTCATGATTCTGTTCCTTGCCACATCGTCCTTCATCGATCCCAATTTCTCCTACTTCGGCGGCATCATCTGCATGGTCCTCGGCATCATCTGTATTCCCTGGTTCTGTACGGTCGGGAAATGCAGCGGCAGAGATCTCATGAAGAAGCTCGATTTCGACACCACTATTTTTCTTGCGTCAATTTTCATCCTCGTGGGGAGTCTCACGGAGGCAGGCCTCATGGAGGACATCGCCATATTCGTTCAAAAATTCCTGGGAGACGATCGGTTTGTGATCTACTCCTTCTTCGTCTGGTTTTCCGTCCTCATATCTGCATTCGTGGATAATGTTCCCTACATTACCGCAATGCTCCCCGTTGCGCAGATCATATCGCAGAACCTTGGCGTCTCACCCTATCTGTTCGCTTTCGGCCTGCTCATCGGGTCCTGTCTGGGCGGCAACATCACGCCTGTGGGAGCTTCAGCGAACGTGGTCGCTGTTTCGATACTACGGCGTGAGGGATATCATGTTGGATTGAATGAGTTTGGGAGGATCGGGCTGCCCTTCACACTGGGAGCGACTCTTGGTTCCTATCTCTTCGTCTGGTTTGTGTGGCGATAGGTGAGAATGTTCAAAATTTATTGAAATTTGCCCTGATTGAGACTATTCTATAAAAGTCTTGCCGGAGTAGTTCTGTAGTCAAACTCAATGACATGGGAAATGGAGTAGATCGATGAAGCTTTTTTCCTTCAAGGGAGGGGTGCACCCCCCGGAGATGAAAGAGCTGGCCGAGGACAGCCCAATACGGAAGGCGGAAATTCCGAAAAATCTCACCCTACCGCTTGTGCAGCACATCGGAGCTCCCTGCAAGGCGACCGTTGAGGTCGGTCAGCAGGTCAGGGAGGGGCAGGTTATCGGTGAGACACAGGCTTTTGTCACAGCACCGGTGCATGCACCTGTTTCCGGTAAGGTGAAGAAGATAGAGAATGTACTCCATCCCCTGGGGATAAAGGTTCCTGCGGTACTGCTCGAGGTCGATGAGGGGGAGGAGAAGGAATACATGGAACCCCTCGGTGATGATCCTGCAAAACTTGACCCGAAGCGGATGCTCGAGCGTGTGCAGCAGGCGGGCATTGTGGGGATGGGAGGCGCAACATTTCCTGCACATGTAAAGTTTGCACCTCCCAAGGAAAAGAAGATCGACACCTTCATTATAAATGGGTGTGAATGCGAACCCTATCTCACGGCCGATTACCGCGTCATGCTCGAGCGGGGTGATGATGTCCTGCTCGGTGCCCAGATGATTTCAAAGATACTGGGTGTAGAAAGGACAATAGTCGGAATCGAGGAAAACAAGCCGGAGGCCATCGAAAACCTCCGGCAGCTTACCGGAAATGCCGGCGGAGAGGTGCAGGTGGTTGAGACGAAGTATCCACAGGGTGCAGAGAAGATGCTCATCAAGGCTCTGCTCAACCGTGAGGTCCCATCGGGCGGCTTGCCTATGGATGTGGGTGTGGTCGTGTCGAACGTGGGAACAGCCGTGGCGGTATGCGAGGCGGTGCGGGACGGGAAACCGCTCATCGAACGGGTGGTCACGGTGACCGGCAATAGTGTGGGAAAACCCGGTAACTTTCTTGCACGTATCGGGACAAGTGTGCAGAGCCTCGTCGATCAGGCGGGCGGTACTGTCGGTACAGTGGGAAAGCTCATCATGGGAGGGCCCATGATGGGCCTGGCGCAATCATCCTTTGACATACCGGTTATCAAGGGAACATCGGGCATACTCA
Organism: uncultured bacterium; assembly: GCA_965603595.1. Taxonomy (GTDB): domain Bacteria; phylum Spirochaetota; class B62-G9; order B62-G9; family DRHN01; genus JAGLSF01. The sequence continues at coordinate 17,222 of CBFDDP010000038.1, read as the reverse complement.
TCATGCAGGAGCAGGGGGAGATGCACGAAACTTATCTTCCGTGCATAAAGTGCTCCTTCTGTGTACAGGCCTGTCCGGTACACCTCATTCCCTCCCGGCTCTCCATTATCGCCGAGGCGCAGAACTGGAAGAAAGCTGAGGAGTTCGGTGTCAATGACTGCATCGAATGCGGCTGCTGCACCTATGTGTGTCCTTCGAAGCGTCCGATTGTGCAGTTCATCAAGACGACAAAAATGAAATTACGCAAGCTCAAAGCAATGGAGAAGTGATCCATGGGAGAGGAAGCCCAAGCTCTGATTCTTTCAACATCACCGCATGCGAAGAGCACCGATTCGGTCCGGAAAATCATGGGGATCGTTAATCTGACGCTCCTTCCTGCCGTAGCTTTCAGCATCTACCAGTTCGGTCTCTATGTGCTTGCCATGTACGCAGTTTCAATTGCGACCTGCCTGGCCACAGAGTACCTGTTGGTCCGGTGGCGAAAGAGGCCGTTCTCGCTCAATGATGGAAGCGCCCTGGTAACAGCAATACTTCTGGTGATGGTTTTACCGCCCCGTTTTCCTCTCCACGGCGTTATTCTTGGTGCAGTTGTCGCCATTGCCATTGGAAAGCAGATATTCGGCGGTATCGGGTACAATATCTTCAATCCGGCACTCATTGGAAGGGCTTTTCTTGCCGCTGCCTATCCCGTCTGGATCACATCATGGATCACACCCCGGATTGGGGTTAACGGGATTTCCATGGCGGATGCGGTAAGTACGGCTACGCCTCTCGCGCAGATGAAGTTCGACGGTGCCCTTACTGCTGCGGCAGACCTCTTACTCGGCTTCATCGGCGGTTCGATCGGAGAGACGAGCGCCCTGCTTCTTCTCATCGGGTCAATCTATCTCATCGTCAAGAAATACATCAAGTGGAGAATACCTCTCTCCATTTTCCTCACCGTAGCGGTTCTGGGCGGTATTTTTCATCTCATCAATCCAGCACGGTTTCCCAATCCACTGTTTCATCTCTTTGCCGGCGGTCTCATGATCGGTGCCCTGTATATGGCAACGGACATGGTGACCTCCCCCATTACCAAAAAGGGGTGTGTGTATTTCGGAGTTGGCATCGGCCTGCTGGTCATTGTGATACGCCTCTTCGGAGGGCTGGCAGAGGGTGTCATGTACGCGATCCTTTTCATGAATGCCCTGGTGCCCCTTATCAATCGGGCTACAAAACCAAGAATTTTTGGTACAGGAGCTTGGGAATGAATAGACGACTCAAGATGTTGCTCATCATGACACTGTTCGCCTGTATTTCCGGTGGTGTTCTCTCTCTCGTATACCTCTTCAGCGCCCCGCTCATCGAGTCCAATATGCTCGAAGAGGAGAGGCGCTCAATATTCAATGTCGTACCCGACATTGATTCCTATGAAGAGAGAATAGAGGGAGAAATGAAGTATTTTGAGTGCAAGGATGCATCGGGAGTCGTTGTGGGATACGCATTACCGGCACAGGGAAACGGCTATCAGGGTGTTATCAAGCTTATGGTGGGTCTCACACCCGACCTGTCCGAGATTACAGGTATCAGCATTCTCGAGCAGGTCGAAACACCCGGGCTGGGAGGGCGAATCAGTGAGCAAGTCTTTCAGGACCAGTTTCGGGGAATCAAAACCGAACCAGCCGTGGGATATGTGAAGAATCAGGCTCCGGGCAAAGATACAGATATACAGGCTGTAACCGGAGCAACGATTTCTTCGCGTTCAGTGGTGACGATCATCAACAGAAACATCGTGAAGTTCAGGGAGACCCTATAAAGCCGGCATTTGTAAGGGTCATGTGAAAGGGGCCTGCGCCAACAGATGCTGGTCTGAATGACAATTGTTATGCTGGTTGGAGGAGTCATGGCTGCAAAAGATGACAGGAAAGGCGTGGGCGTTGAATTCGTGAAGGGATTCTGGAAAGAGAACCCCATACTTGTCATGCTGCTCGGCATGTGCCCCACACTCGCGGTAACAACGTCTGCCATTAATGGGCTCACCATGGGTCTTGCCGTTGTGTTCGTGCTCACCTGTTCGAGCCTCATCGTGTCCATCGTTCGCAACATCATCCCAAAGCAGGTGCGGATACCTGTATTCATCGTTATCATAGCAACCTTTGTGACCATGGTTGACCTGTTCCTCAAGGCATTTCTGCTCGACCTGAGCAAGGCACTCGGTCCCTTCATCCCCCTTATCGTAGTGAACTGTATCATCCTGGGCAGGGCAGAGGCCTTTGCCTCGAAGAAGGGAGTGTTCCTCTCGGTGGTCGATGCCCTCGGAGTCAGCTTCGGCTTCACCATAACACTCATCATACTGGGCGGTATACGTGAGGTACTGGGAATGCGTACCTTCTTCGGTCATCCGGTTCTTGGCCAAGGATTCGAACCGTGGATCGTTATGCTGCTGCCTCCCGGTGCGTTCATCACGCTGGGACTCCTGCTGGGTGTCAAGAACAGTATCGATAAGAGATTGAAGGAAAAGCGTTCACGCTAGATGGAGGCTCACTGTGGAAGTCATTCTTATCTTCATATCCGCCGTGCTGGTGAATAACTTCGTACTCTCCTATTTCCTGGGTATCTGCCCCTTTATCGGTGTATCCGAACGCATAGAGTCTTCGGTAAGTATGGGATTTGCCGTTACCTTCGTTCTCACGCTGTCGGCGGCCATAACATGGCTTATCAACAATTATATACTGATTGCATTCGACGTTCCCTTCCTGCAGTACGTATCATTTATCATCGTGATCGCCTCACTCGTGCAGTTTGTGGAGATGTTCATACGGAAGACCTCGAAGACGCTCTACGACGCCCTCGGTATATACCTTCCTCTTATTACGACCAACTGCGCCATTCTCGGTCTTGCTCTGTTTGGTGCCCTCCGGGCCTACTCATTCATTGAGAATATCGTATTCGGCATCGGTGCCGGTCTGGGTTTCACACTTGCGCTCGTCATCATGGCAGGTATCAGGGAGGAACTTGATCTCGCCGATGTACCAGAGCCCCTGAAGGGGGCTGCCATTACACTGATTATTGCCGGCCTGCTCGCCCTCGCGTTTATGGGTTTTGCCGGGCTTATCTCTGTCTAGGGTGGAGGAGAATCATGGAAATAGCGGTACTGATCATCTCAGTCGCCAGCATGGGCGGAATTGGCCTGATACTATCCCTTATACTTGTTGTTGCGGATAAGAAACTTGCCGTGAAGGAGGACCCCCGGGTGGAGCAGGCCCTGGCGGCCCTTCCGGGAATCAATTGCGGTGCCTGCGGTTTTGCCGGGTGCAGTGGATTTGCGGCTGCCGTTGTTGAAGGGAAGATAAGCGTCTCCGGATGCAGGCCGGGAGGACAGGAGGTAGCGGCCCTGCTCGCGCAGATACTGGAGGTCGAGGAGGCCGAGGCTGAAACACCGAAGAAGGCGCGGGTTTTTTGCAGCGGCGGGCTCAAAGAGGCGGTATGTGACAAGGTGTACATGGGCGTGCGAACCTGCGAGGCGGCACACATCGTTGGCGGTGAGAAGGCCTGCCTCTACTCATGCATCGGGTACGGGGACTGTGTCGATGCCTGCCCCTTTGATGCAATATACATGGATGAGAACGGTCTTCCCATCGTTATTCTCGAGAAGTGTACAGGCTGTGGTGAATGTGTGAAGGCCTGTCCAAGAAATAGTATGGGCCTGACCGATGCGGATGAGATGATTCACGTGTACTGCAGGTCACGAGACAAGGGACCTGTGGTTCGCAAGATCTGTTCAGCTGGCTGTATTGCGTGTAAGCTCTGCGAAAAGGATGACGATACCGGTGCGGTGAAGGTGGTTGATAATCTCGCCGTCATTGATTATAGTGTACATAAGGAACCACTCAAGGCAATCGAGCGCTGTCCAACCAAGGTGATACGGGTTTCCGAGCCGGTTCCCGGGTTTGAAAAAGAGAAAACCCGGAATTGAAGTATGAAGCATACCAAAGGTTGAGAGGATGTTTGGAAAGGGCGTTCACGGAGAGGAAGGCGAAGTAACTGCGCTGCACGGCAACAGAGCCACTGTGATGATACGGGCAGGAAGGGGCTGCGAACGCTGTCGACTGTGTACCCCAATTTCTGATACCGAAATGATCGTTGAGGCCTCCTATTCGAGTCGGGTCCGTATCGGTGATCATGTCGTGCTCGGTTTCCGGCCGGGAATCATCGTTCAATCCGCTTTTATCCTCTATCTTATTCCTCTTGTCAGTCTCATACTTGGTTACTATGCCGGTAAATTTCTCTTCCGGCCCTGGATAATTACCGGTAAAGAGGAGCTTTTTCCGGCATTGACATCGCTGGTGTTTCTCTTTGTCTCATTTGTCCCCATCCGGCTCTACGATAGAATGAAGGAGAAGGATAAACGCTTCCGGGTGTACATAAAAGAGCCGAAATGACCGTATCTGTAGAGCCGAAATGGTAAACATAAAGAAAATACTCATTGCTGTACTTGCCTCCCTGGCCGGGATACACCTGATTTCAATATTCATTCTGCTCAACCTTCCCTACCATGCATTCATCTCGAGGGCAGACCGTACCCTTCGGTCGCAATATGGGACCGGCTTGATAGTCGGGCAGGTGTCCTACCGTTACCCCTTCAAGATGTATATGCGTGATGTACGCATCGTGCATGAAGACGATACCTTTGTTATGAGCTTTGACGATCTGCTGCTGAAACTCAAACTTATCTCATTCTCAGGGCAAAAATCATTTGAGATAAGCGGAAGCGGCATTGGTTTCCGGAGCCAGTGGATCGATATTTCCGGGGCTTCCGTCAATCTTGTCGCGAGAATTCGCCTCTTTCCTCTCATACGAGGAGTGGAGGGAAATCATGTCACATCCCTGCGGTTGGTGACAGGCGGTGCAGATGTGGAACGGGTACTCATATCGGGGTTCGAGTTGAGCGACCTCCGGCTCAAGCAGGTTCAGCTCTTTCTCAACGGTGATGTTGAGGGGTTTTCGGTGGAGAGGGGAGTGCTCAGTGCCGATGTGGTAAAAGCAGACCTCGAGGGAAGATTAGGGTTTCAGAATCTCGACATGGTACTGAGTGTCATTTTGACAGAAGAATTCTACAATAGATACGGCGATTTACGAACCATAATAGATTCCTTTTTCAGGGATGGAATGCTGAAGGTGAAAGTACAGGGCAGCATTGCAAATCCGCGGGCCAGTATCTTGCGGTGATGATGTGTTTAAATCGACGGGCGAGGTAATCAATCATTTTGAATCAAAGCAAGATACTCATCGCAGATGACAATCTCGACATGATTTACCTCATCAAGAAGGGATTTGAGGGCCTGGGGTATGAGATCATCGAAGCACATGATGGCGATGAGGCTTTTAGGAAAATTTTAAACGAGAAACCCGATCTCGTACTCCTCGATCTGAAGATGCCGAGACGCCACGGTCTTGATGTTCTCCGAGAGATTCGAACCAATGAAGAGCTGAAGGATATACCCGTCATCGTCCTGACAGTTGTCTCCGACACGAACGAGAAGATCGCTGCACTGGAGAACGGGGCAAACGATTTCCTCCTGAAACCACCCCTTACCTCAGAACTCAGGGCACGTGTGAACACTCAGCTCAACCTGCGCAACGCTGCGCAGGCGCTGATCGATTACACACACAAGCTGGAAGAGGCCGTGGAGAGCAAGACCAGGGAGCTCAAGGAGTATGCCAACCGTCTCGAGGAGATGGTGGAGGACAAGGTTGGCGTCATCAAGCATCAGAATGAGGAGCACCTCCTTGATATAAAATCTGCGGCAAAGATTCAGCGAAGCCTGCTTCCCGAGCAGATGCTCGACGTGGAGGGTGTAAATTTTTTTGCACGATACGTTCCCTGTGAGCGCATCGGTGGGGATTTTTACAATGTCTTCCAGATCGATGAAAACACCGTTGGATTTTTTATCGCCGATGTCTCGGGACACGGAGTTCCCTCAGCCATGATAACCGTTTTTCTCAACCAGGAGATTTCCTATTATGCCAAGAGGGTGCTCAAAAACGGTCGGTACAGTGTATCCAAACCGAAAGAAGTGTTATACAGGTTCAATCGAAGTTTCATAGCGAACAAGATCGGTGAGGGCTCCTACTTTGTGACCATCGTGTACTGTATCTTCGAACTGCAGGAAAGGAAGTTGACCGTGTCCATTGCGGGACATCACGCGCTCCCCGTCATCAAGAGGAACGATGGAAGGCTCGAGCCCATCGAATTACAGGGGTTTCCGATTGGCTGGTTCGAAGTGGACGAGGAGTATAAAGAGCGGCACTATCAGCTCGATGCGGGCGATACGCTTTTCCTGTACACAGATGGCCTACTCGATATTGCACGCGGAAAAGGACGAATGGACTTCGACACCGTACATGCACTCTTTCAGAAAGATGATATGGAGGAGGCTCTTGATCGAATGATCAGGAGGTATCGGAAGAGAAAAGAGGGTGAACGGGACGATGTTACCCTGCTCGCCATGCACATTACCAGTTAGTGAACCTATGCCAAAACATAGACTTCTCATCCGGCCTGTAATGAAGTAAGTTCTCACCGAACAAGGAATTTCCGGAGATCAGAGCAATGGCACGGGATCTCGTGCGTGATTCGAGGCGTATCGTCGTCAAGATAGGAACAAGGGTGCTGACAGAGGAGGACAACAGGCTCTCCTATGCTACCATCGCCACACTGGTGGAGCAGATATCGGTGACGCTGCCGGGACGTGAGTTCATCATCGTTTCTTCGGGAGCCATCGCCCTCGGACTGAGTCGCATGGGGACTGACATGCGGCCGCGGCAGATTGATATGCTTCAGGCTGCAGCTGCAATGGGACAGAGCAGGCTCATGCATGCCTATGAAGCCGAATTTGCAAGGAGCAGCCATGAGACGGCCCAAATTCTGCTCACCTATGAGGATATTCAGAACCGCAAACGGTACCTGAATATCAGGAACACCATATTTGCCCTTTGGTCAAAGAATGTGGTGCCAATTGTCAATGAGAATGACACGGTCTCATTTTCGGAGATTCGCTTTGGCGACAATGATATTCTCGCAGCACATCTTGCAAATATGATTGATGCAGATCTTCTTCTCATACTCACTGATATCGACGGTGTGTATGAGGAAGATCCGAGGGGAAACGCCGGTGCACGGATTGTCGATGAAGTCCCCCGGATCACCAGCCATATCCGGAATATGGTTTTTAGCAAGGAATCGGCCCTCTCCTCAGGTGGTATGGAATCGAAGCTCCGAGCAGCCGAAATCGCGACCAAGGGCGGCATAGGAACCGTCATTGCGAACGGAAAGAGCATCGATCTGCCCTTACTCCTGTCTGGAGATTCCATTGGGACCTACTTTATTCCTGCTGCGAGGAAACTCAGGGGCAGAAAGAAATGGATCGCCTTCAATCCGAAAACCGAAGGCACAATCATCATTGACCGCGGCGGTGAAGCGGCAATCGTTTCGGACAAGAGATCGCTGCTTCCAGCCGGTGTCAGAGAAGTCGTCGGAGATTTCAGGATAGGTAGCAATGTGTCCATTCAGAATGAGGAGCGCAGGGAAATCGCTCGGGGCTTAAGTAATTTTTCCAGTGACGAGATCAATCTCATCAAGGGCCTGAACACGAGGCAAATACCCGAGGTGCTGGGTACTGAATCCTATTTCGACGAGATCGTTCACCGAGACAATATGGTAATCCTTGTATAGGGAGAAGGTTCATGGATATAGAGACATACATCGAATCCTTATGCCGTGAGGCAAAAGAGGCATCAATTATACTCCGCTCCGTCAGTGCGGCGCAGAAGAACAGCGCCCTCGAGGGTATCGCACAGTGTATCGATACACGCGGAGATGAAATAATCCGTGAGAATGGGATCGACTGTGAGCAGGGAAGGAAGGCGGGTCTCTCGAAAGCCTTTCTTGACAGGCTCACTCTGACCGAGTTACGCATACAGGACATGGTCACCTCGCTGAAGGAGATCGCTGCCATGGAGGACCCGATCGGTGAGATTGCTGGCTTACGGCGGCCGCAGGGATTCCTCCTCGAAAAGGTTCGGGTTCCCATCGGTGTGGTGGCAATGATATTCGAGTCCCGTCCCAATGTAACCGTTGATTCGGCAGCCCTCTGCCTCAAGTCGGGAAACAGCGTCGTGCTCAGGGGAGGAAGCGATGCACTGTCGAGTAACAGAGTGCTCGCGTCGATCATCAGGGAGGGGCTGTCCCAGACCGGTCTTCCGGAAAACTCTGTTCAGCTCGTTGAACGCAGCGAACATGAGGGTGTGAGTGCGCTTGTACGGCAGAACCGTTTTGTTGATCTGATTATACCGCGGGGCGGGGAATCCCTCATTAAACGTGTGGTTGATGAGGCGACAGTCCCGGTTATAAAGCATTTCAAGGGTGTGTGTCATCTCTTCGTAGATGAGGATTGCGACCTGCTCATGGCCGAAGAGGTCGTGCACAACGCCAAGGTGCAGCGGCCCGCTACCTGTAACGCCCTCGAAACGCTCCTTGTCCATGAGAAGGTTGCGTCTCTCTTCCTGCCGCGTATACGGGAGCGTCTCGGGGATGTCGAGCTCAGAGGCTGTGCCAGGTCGAGGGAGATACTGACCGATATCGGTGAAGCTCATGAGGAAGATTTCTTTGCCGAGTATCTCGATCTGAAGCTCTCAGTTAAAATTGTCGATTCGCTGGATGACGCTATCGAGCACATTGAGCGATACGGAAGCAGCCACACTGATGGCATTCTCTCGACCAGTATTGAAAACATCGAGCGTTTTGTTTTACTGGTTGATTCAGCCGTCGTCACGGTGAATGCATCCACCCGTCTCAGTGATGGTGGAGTTTTCGGTCTCGGCGCTGAAATCGGAATCAGTACGGACAAACTCCACGCCCGAGGTCCCATGGGTGTGAAGGAACTTACCACCTATAAGTGGGTCCTTCGCGGTGCAGGGCATATCAGGAAATAAAATATTACTTTCCCGTAAAGGAATTTCTCATTTGTGTCGTTCATTTTTATAGAATGATACAGACACTGAGAAAGCACCTTAACGCCATTATCTACATTGCCCTCATCGTACTTTCGATCTGGATCAGCTATATAATCGTGTATGGAAAGGGTGGAATCGTCAAGCGAAGGAATTTGGAAACTGAGATCATCAGTCTGCAGAGAGAGATCGGTGAGCTTGAAAACAGCAGCGGGATGATCGATATAGTGATTCAGAACATGCGTGAGAATGAGCGCTATATCGAAGGATATGCCCGAGAACTTGGTTACAGGAGAGAGGGCGAGACAATTTACAAATTCATCGAAAGGGAACAGTAGGGTAGCGGGAATAAAATAATGGGATTGACAGGGACCTCAATGTGGAGTAGTATTAGTCATATAAATGCGAGGAGTAGTACATGAACAAGGTAAAGATCAACATTACCATTGATGAATCACTCTGCAGCTGGCTCAACGAACAGCGCGGGATGGTACCGCTGTCGACGTACATCAATTATCTTCTCTCCGAGCGTAAGGAGGCCGAAGAGCTCATCGGCAACTATCGCCAGGGCTCGAGTAGTATCAGGAACTACATACGAAAGAGCATGGCGAAGATGAAGGGCGGTGACAGGTTTCTGGAAATTCTATCGAAAGAGTATCTCGAATAGATATAGTACAGGCACGATTGAGATTGACAGGTGAGAGGGCTGATCAGTTCGGCCCTCTTTTTTTATATGTGTGTTTTGCTTGGCCTTCTTTAAAATACTGTCCCGATTTGGGGGGGATATTTCTCCTTCACTTTAAACCCAATATTTGGGCTGTGTCAAGTACCTGTCACGCTCAGTTTAAGCGATGCTTACCTCTATCGTGTATCAGAGATTGAATCAGCACTCATTAAGTGAATTTCAGATTAACCGATACTATAGAAAAAGTATTAGAGGGCAGCAATGCGAGGGAAAAAGTATCTTCTGTGTCTGGTTCTGTTTTCCATCTTTCTGTGTGCGGCCACGGGTCTCCATGCAGGTATATATGATCTGAATATCATCGATACACCTAAGGCCTACACGGGGTATCGGGGCGACCTCCATTTCGATTTCACCGTCTACGATGACGGCGGAATACTCACAAGCGGTATCCTTACAATAGCCGACTGGGCCTTTCTCGGTATCTATTTCGATGTTGGTAACTTCATTGGCAGCGGGCCAATGAGCTTCAATCAGCCTGGCGTGCTTGCCCGTTTTCTGCTGTCCGATGGTGCGGGCACATTACCTGCCATCGCAGTCGGTTATTCATACTTTTTAAAGGGTGAAGAGGGTAAGGTGGATGACACCGTTGTTGCGGGTCCCTACGTGGTGGTCTCGCACTACTATTTTCTCTTCAGAGCTGAGCAGAACCTCTCTTGGGGGTTTCGCTATCCGCTCATACCAATCAGCTATTCAGCACCTGAAAATATCAGCTTTTTCATTGGCTCCGATGTCGAGTTGAGCCCCGGGTTCTCATTGAAGGGGGAGATCGAGAATGTGCACTTCGTCGAGGGTCGCTGGCATGAAAACTACTACAACATCGGTTTCGACTTTAACATCATTGATCTTCTATCGATCATGTTCGAACTCAAGTATTCACCATCCGTGGATGTGCTCGAACGCAACCTGACCATCGGTTATCGCACACAGTTTTAGCGCATTTCTGTCAGACCACCATTCCCATACCCATGCATCCGTGACCAAGCAATTGACGAAGCTTCACAACTGGTGTATTTTTCCTGAAGGACGGATTGTCTATGCGAGACATGGTACAGGGTAGAATCAGGAAAATATTTCAGAACATAGACGGAACGCAGATTCCTGAGTGCATATTCATCTACAATAGGAATCAGGTGGACCGCAATTTTCTCTATGTAACAGGACTGAAAGGGGGAGTGTTTGAAAACTGTGGTGTGCTCTGCGAGAAAGATGGCAGCGTGACGATTTTCAGCACTACCCTGGAGGAGGAAATTCTTCGGGGTGCTGAAGATTATGCGAAGCTCGTTGTTTATAAAAACGAGAAGGAGCGCAATGAGAAGCTTGGAAAGGCACTGTCACGCTATTCATGTATTGGGATCTCCTTCGGGTCAATCTCTCATTCATTTTACATCAATCTCCGTGAACTGCTTGACGGTACCGGACTGATCGATGTGGATGGGGCTTTCCGAAAATCAAGGATGATCAAAACGGATGATGAGATCGCACTCATCAGAAAGGCCTGCGAAATCGCAAGTAGAGTTGCCGATGAGTTCCCACGGTATCTTGGGAGGGGCGTGACCGAGCGTGATCTGGCCACAGAGGTGGACTACTGCATGAGAAAGCTTGGTGCACGCCGCCCAGCCTTTGAGACCATTGTCGCATTCTCTCCAAACAACAGCAAACCGCATTACAGCGGCAAGGATGTTGCTCTAAAGCCGGGCGACACGGTACTTCTGGATTTCGGTGCAGACTACGAGGGATATGTGTCCGATATAACGAGGACGTACCTCACGGGAGAGCCGGACACCGGCCTGAAGAACTGCTATAAGACCGTGCTGCATGCTCAACACATCGCACTCGATCTCATAGGAGATGGTGTCAGTACTGAGCAGGTTGAGAAAAAGGTGAAGAGTTATATTGACAGCCATGAGCGGTTCAGGAACCGCTTCATTCACGGTCTCGGGCACAGCATCGGCCTCACTGTGCATGACAACAGCTATCCAGGTCCCGAATTCAATAAAACCTTCAGGGAGGGCATGGTCCTCACGGTTGAACCGGGCATATACCTTCCCGGTGAATACGGTGTGCGCATCGAGGATGATGTTCTTGTGAAGAGCGATTCCTGCGCCGTACTGACAACCGCGCGGAAAGAGCTAGAGGTAAATGAAATCTAACATCAGAGAACGAGTCAGCAACTACATAGATCTCTTCTTCCTCTTTTTTGAACTTATTATATTTGTTCTCATCCTGTTCGAGCTCGGCTCTTCTGTCACCCGATTGGAATATGATCTGGGCATCGCCGTAAGCGGCTTTGTGGTATTCGAGCTTATCATTCATTTTCTGCTCGATCCCCATCCAAAGGGTTATTTCAGGGTTCATTGGCGACAGTACCTCGTTGCTGCTGCCATGCTCTACATAACCTATCAATTCAGAAGGGTGGTTCCTAGGCAAGAAGACCCCGCAGTCATTAAACTCTTCTCGATGATGTATCTCGCCTCACTTCTGGCCCTCCTCTTTATCAAGCTTGTGATACAGACTGAGCGGCTGCGTCAGATATTCAGGTCTTTCCGGGTCAACCCGGCTCAGGCAATTGTCGTGAGCTTTTCAGCGATTATCGTTTTCGGTTCCTTTCTCCTCTACCTCCCCTACTCCCGCCCCTATGAGACAGAGTTCAGGTACATAGACGCACTTTTCACCTCGACATCCGCTGTCTGCGTCACCGGTCTAATCGTTGTCGATACGGGAACAGCATTCTCCGCCATAGGGCATATATTCCTCATGCTGCTTATTCAGGCGGGTGGGCTCGGTATTATGACCATTGCCGCCTTCATACAGGTAAGTCTGGGAAGTCATATGAGTCTCTCGGGTAGATTTTCGACGGCAAGCCTGCTCGATCAGGGGGATTTGAGGAATTTGTTCAGTATTATCCGAGCGATTGTGCTCATCACTTTCACCTATGAGGCAATCGGCACGCTGTTCTTTATTCCCTATTTCTTTGGACAGTTCGACTCGGGGTTAACGGCGATATTCTATTCGCTCTTTCATGCCATTTCCGCCTTCTGCAATGCGGGATTCTCACTCTATGCCGAGAGCTTCATGCATGCGCGTGCAAATGTCTGGGTGAACTTTGTACTCATATGGCTCATCGTTTCAGGAGGGCTGGGATTTACGGTGATCAGAAATCTGGTCAGAAGAACAGTATATCAGCGAAAGGTACGAGTGTCAGTACAGACGAGAATCGTTCTCATAACTACGCTCTTTTTTATTATGTACGGGGCATTAAACTTCTACTTCCTAGAGAAAAACTATATACTGAGGAATATGAGGCCCCGTGAGCAGTTCCTTGCTTCCCTCTTCCAGTCCGTCACCACCCGTACTGCGGGATTCAACACCGTCGATACCGCCAGTCTCAGGCCCGTCACGCTGTTCATGATGAGTATACTCATGTTTATAGGAGCATCGCCGGGGTCAACGGGCGGGGGCATCAAGACAACGACCCTTTCCATACTGGTGCTCTCCATTATTACTATCCTGAGAGATCAGCGTTTCAACACCATATTTAAAAGGCGAATACCCTTTCAGGTGGTGAACAGGGCCTTTGCCATACTGGTTGCTGCCATCTCCTTTATCATTCTTGGCACGCTGCTGCTCGGATATTCACAGAACTTTAAGTTCATGCAGATATACTTTGAAACGGTCTCGGCTTTCGGGACCGTGGGGCTCTCGACGGGGATTACCCCGGAACTCAGCGATTTCGGAAAGATCGTGATCATGGTGTGCATGTTCGTGGGCAGGATCGGACCACTCACCATGGTGCTGGCAATACGGAATATGCAGGGTACAAAACTCGTGACCTATCCCGAAGAGCGTATCATGGTTGGATAGGCAGGGAGGCATACATGAAACAGTACGCGGTATTCGGACTTGGCGTGTTCGGTGTTGCAGTTGCCAAGAACCTCATGATGGAGGGGATGGAAGTCATTGCTATTGATGACAATGAGAAGAACATAGAGATGATAAAGAACGACGTAACCGAGGCTGCAATACTGGACAGTACAAAGGAGGAGGCTCTCAGGGCCATTGATATCGGAAGGGTAGACTGCGCAATTGTCTGTATTGGTGAGAACATGGAGGCGAGTATTCTCACCTCACTGCTGCTCAAGAAATTCGAGGTCCCAAAAATAATTGCACGCGCAAATTCCCAGGACCATCGGCAGATACTCAACCTCATCGGTGTTGACGAAATCATCTCCCCTGAAGAAGAAATGGGACTGCGGCTTGCCCGACGGGTGAGTTCGACACATATACTGCATCACCTCGACATATCGGAGAACCACACCATATCAGAGGTAATCGTGAGTTCGAGCTTCGTTGGTAAGTCGATCCGGGATCTCAACCTGAGATCGAAGTTCGGGGTCAATATCGTGGGAATAAAGAAAAAGATACCGCGGGTAACCAATGAGGGTCAAAATGTGTTTGAGGAGAAGTATGTGGATTTCCCTTCTCCCGATGATGTGATTGACACGGGAGATGTGCTGGTCATGGTGGGAAGTGATCGGGCGGTACTTGAGGTCGAACAGCTCATAGAACGGGAGGGCTGAAACAGCTATGGTTCAGAGAACCAGGCTGCAGAGGCGGTGAAACCTATAGACAGGGAGGGCTTCACACATGAAGCTAAGCTATAATATCATTGTACGCGTGTACAGTTTCTTTTCCATTCTGTTCTTCATCTTTGCTGCGCTGGCAATAGTCATCGGTGGCCAACCACTCATCGAGGGCTGGGAATCAGTCGAGCCTGCCGTTACCCCGAGCCTCATCATTTTCAGGGTCGTGGTCATACTGCTGCTGGGAACCGGGTTCGTGACGTCCTCGGTACTCCTTATCATCACGAGGAGAAAAGGCTTTGTGGCTTACAGCAGGATAATCGACCGTTTGGGAAGTGGCAGGAGCATGAATTTCAACCTGAATATCACCTTTCCTGAACAGGATGAGTTTGGGAATCTTGGTCGCTCACTGAACAAGTTCATGGAGCAGGTTCGCCTTTTCGACCATATCAAGGTCGAAAAGCTCCGTGCCCTCCAGCAGCAGGTTTCATTCCTCTCGGAAACGATCGACAAGGGCATTATCATTCTGACAGAAGAAAACAGGATCGATACGGTCAATACGGAGTTTCGAAATCTGCTCAATATTGGCGATAAAACAGTTGCAGGTTTACCGATAAATAAAGTAGTGGAGAATGAAGCGATTCTCGATGCGCTGGAACAGATCAAGGAAAAACCAAAGAACCTGGTACTCGAAGACTTGAAAATCAAGGCTGGTGAAACGGTGTACAAGACAAAGGTCACCATAGTACCCATCATCAGCAGTGAAGTAACGTTAATGCAGACCATGATTGTATTCGATTATATACAAAAGAAGGTATTGCAGAGATAACCTGCTTATGCGGGTGTACCTGACGGGTAGTGGAAACAGGTATGCCCTTTCTCACGATTCTGAGCGAGTGTACATATGAAGGGTACAGTGATACTGCTTTCGATTTTGTTCCTGTTCGTTATTCCAGCAGTGACCTGTGCCCAGTCAGAGCTTCTCGGAAAGGCAGAGCTTGCAGAAATAACATGGGGCGGAGTCGGGCAGAAGTGGGGAGAGGTTTCCCTTTATGGTGAAAAGGTTGACCTGTACTATACGAATAATGTGAGAATGGTGCCAGGGCCGGAAGGCCAGTACAGTGTCCTCCTCAAGGACAATTCACCCGAATACACGGGGAACACCGAACTCCTCCTCAACTTTGACCGCGCCACCCGCACTCATGTATCTGAAGAGTCAGAGTACTATGACATAGACGCCGTCAGCATATTCCCCTCGGATGCCGTTGAGAAACATGGGCAGGGATCTGCAGGTTTCCTCCGGTATGGAAACAGCATTGAGATAAGACCGCTGCCCGGGAGCGTCTTCTTCGATGAAGTGCCTCTGAAGAGCTTCACCATCGATTTTCACCTCTATCCAATCAATGTGCACGATTCGGTTGTCGTGCTCTCCTGGTATGCTCCCACGGTGGATACAGAGCAAGGCTTTTCAGGATTAAAGGCATACTTCCATAACGGCAGGCTGCACTGGGAGTTCAGTAATGTCTTTCATGAGGTACAGTATGGTGTTGATGAGAGCGTCATCCCTGTTGAATCGCCGCGTAGGATCGTCATAGGTGAGCTCGACCCCACAGCTTTGAATGAGTGGCATCATCATGCGATTCACTATGATTCCCGGTCCGGCCTCATAACCCTCCGGCTTGACGGCAGGGAGAGTAATCTGTACTGGGCCACCGCAGATAATCATGAAGAGGGCAAACTTCTCGAGGGATGCTTCTCCCGTCACATCGGCGTACCCATGACCCTCGGTGATCATTTCCTTGGCTATATTGACGAGTTTCGAATATCTAAGGGAAGCAGGCAGTACTCACCGGGGGAATATGTTGTATCGAGCAGAGCTGATGGAAACATCAATGACGATGGCATACCCATAGAAGATAAGGGGAGTACATCGGGGGAAGGGTTCATTATTAGTGATGTGATCGACCTGAAGAACCGGGGTACGAAGATAGTCAGGGTTTCATGGGACAGCGAGGAGAAGATGGGCACTGCCCTACGGGTGTTTTTTCGTGTGTCCAATGAGTACTTCGCCCCGAACAGTGATTATCTGGACCCCAATGCTGAGGCGGATCCCGATGATTATGTAAGGAATTTTATTGCGTGGAGGAAAACAATCAATCCTCAGCCATGGGTCCCAGTGAGGAATGGTGAGGATATTTCGATACATCACAAGGGACGCCACCTTCAATGGATGGTTGTGCTCTTTGGTACAGAGGGGCTCTATACACCAACTCTCCATAACCTCACCGTTTCCTTCGAACCAAATATGCCGCCGACCAGGCCCATACTGCTCGCTGCAGACCCAGTTGCAGGCGGTATCAAGCTCAAATGGGTACGAAACAAGGAGAAGGATCTCAAGGGGTATAAAATATACTACGGCAACAGATCGGGGTATTATGTGGGGAATGAACCGCAGTTTGTCCCGGCCATTACGCAGGATGGCCTTGAGAGTGCTTCAGCCATGGAGCATGAAGAAATCGGCGATACCAGGATTTTCGTGCTGAACGGCCTTGAGAATGAGAATGTATATTTTGTGAGTATCACTGCCGTGGATGAAGAAGGCCAGGAAAGCGATTTCAGCAGAGAGTTCATTGCCCGCCCGTCGAAGATATTCAGTAAAGCTGATTGAATACCTTTTCTTCAATTGTATATGTTTTGTCTGTGATAGTATCCCTTTACCTCAATTTCTGTAGATATTAAAATCTGACGTATAATGTATGTGGAGGAATATAATGGCCTTTTATGTCGGTAAAGAATGGAAAAGAAGTGACCTTCTTTCCCTGATCGGCGACCCCCATCAGATAGCAGGTGCGCGGCCCTTTGTGTACATGGACGGCAAGGCTGAGGGGGTACGCGGGATCAGCGTC
>CBFDDP010000037.1:0-23552 GCA_965603595.1 uncultured bacterium | reverse complement strand
ATCTCCGGGAACCGGATGAAACAGATACTATAAAAGAGGGAGGTTTAAGATGAAAAGAAAGATTTTCACAATTCTTTTAGTGGCACTCATGGTGCTGGGTGTCGCCTCGATCAGCCTGGCTGCTGACAAGCATTTCGAGGGAATACGTGTTGTCTTCTTTCCAGGTGGGAGTCCCGGCGGACCCTTTGCCGGAGTGGTGTACAGGGGTGCCCTTGCCGCAGAGAAAGACCTGGGTTGCAAGGTTGAGTACGTGTGGTCGGACTGGAATCCCGACAAGATGATCGCCCAGTTCAAGGATGCCGTTGCCCGAAGGCCCGATGCGATCTGCATCATGGGCCACCCCGGCGTCGTGGCATTTGCGCCGCTCGTCGACGAAGCACGGAAAAAGGGCATCATCGTAACGAGCGGGAACACAGGTCTGCCTGCAATCGAGGAGAAGTACAAGGCCGATGGGTTCGGGTATGTGGGTCAGGAGCTCTACCCCTCCGGTGTTAACCTGGCAAAGGGCGCGGCCCAGCGTGCCGGTCTGAAGCGCGGCGACCGAGCCATGGTCTGGGGTCTCATCGCCCAGGAGACCAGGGGGCTTCGCTCCAAGGGTTGTGTGGATGCACTCGAGGAGATGGGTATCAAGGTTGACTACATCGAGATCTCGGACTCCATCAATGCCGATGCATCACTCGGAACCCCTGTGTTCACAGGGTATGTATCCGCAAATCCCGATGTGAAGCTCATCATCACCGATCACGGCGCTCTTACCGCAACGGCCGAGACTTATATGCGCACCTCCCGAAAGAGACCAGGCGACATCTACATCGCCGGATTCGACCTGAGTGCCGCGACTGTGGACGCGGTCAAGAAGGGCTATGTGGGTGTGGTGCTCGATCAGCAGCCCTGGCTGCAGGGATATCTGCCGATCCTGCAGGTGTGCCTCGCCAAGAAGTACGGCTTCTCTGGACTGCACATCGATACAGGCGCAGCACTCATCGACAAGAGCAACATTGATTTCGTCGCACCGCTGGCTCAGAAAGGGATTCGCTGAGTATGGCCGGCAGCTCCGGTTCCTCCGTTCTCGTCGACATGGTCAATATTCAAAAATCCTTCGGTGAGGTCAAAGTACTGAAGGACGTGAACTTTCAGGTTTCCGACAATGAGATCGTCGGGCTCGTGGGGGACAACGGCGCAGGAAAATCAACGCTTATCAAGCTCATAACCGGCGTCCATCAGCCCGACGGGGGGGACATCTTTTTCAAGGGTAAGAAGATCACCATACACTCCGTTAGCAAGTCGCGGGAGCTTGGCATCGAAACAGTGTACCAGGAACGGGCCCTGGGTGAACAGCAAACCCTATGGAGAAACATCTTCATGGGTAGGGAGAAGACGAACCGTTTTGGGTTTCTCAGGGTTGACGAGGAAAAAGCTGAAGCCGAACAGATCCTGCGCACACAGATGGGATTCACCTCGAAGGCCGTCACCACGGATTCTGTGGTGAGCACCCTCTCAGGAGGTGAGAAACAAGGGATAGCGATCGGGCGAGCACTCTACTTCAACGCTGAGCTCATCATACTCGATGAACCAGTCATGGGACTTTCGCTCTCCGAGACGCGGAAGGTCCTCGATTTCGTGCTCGACATCAAGAAGAAAGGTAAATCGGCGATCTTCATCAGTCACAACATCTACTACGTGTACCCTGTTGCCGACCGGTTCGTCATTCTCGATCGCGGGAAGATAGCCGGAGAGTTTTTAAAGAAGGACATCAGTCAGGACGATCTCGTGGAGAAGATGGTCGTGCTTGCCAGGACCGGCAAGCTCAGCTAAGCCAAACAGTTCAGGAAGGGCACCCTTCATGGCATGGGTG
Organism: uncultured bacterium; assembly: GCA_965603595.1. Lineage (GTDB taxonomy): Bacteria > Spirochaetota > B62-G9 > B62-G9 > DRHN01 > JAGLSF01. Next base: position 21,697 of record CBFDDP010000037.1, on the reverse strand, counting down.
CCCTTTCATCGAAACCGAACTGTTATTTCAATGGGAGAGGAAGTCCAAAGGTGAAAATGCTCAAAACGGCACGGACGAGAGAGATACGCCTGGAGCTCAGCATACTGGGTGTGCTGATCGGTATATTCGCCATATTTTTCATCGGCAGTTTCCAGGTGTTCTCAAAATTCGACATCTACTACTCCTTCATGTCCACCATCCCCGTCTCGGGCATCATGGCCCTTGCCATGACATTCGTGGTGATCTCGGGAGAGATCGACCTCTCTTTCCCCTCGATTCTTGGTTTCTCCGCCTGGGTATTTTCAAAGATTGTCGAAATCACCGATGGAAACATATGGCTTGCCACCCTGCTCTGTTTTGCAACAGGCATTCTCGCAGGCGCCCTGAACGGATTCATCGTGGTCCGTATCGGCATCCCCTCACTTGTGGCGACAATCGGTACACAGTTCTTCTTTAGAGGACTGGTGAACGTTGCCGGGCAAGGACTCGGCATTACCCTTGTACCGGTCAAGGGCACCTTTCTCTACAAGATGTTCGTTGGCAGGATCAGTAATGCCATTCCCGCACAGGCCATATGGATGGTGGTAATTGCCGTTATCTTCTGGTTCATCCTGAACCGTCACCGATTCGGTTCTCACGTACTCTTTGTGGGCGACAACGTTGAAAGTGCACGAATGATGGGCATCAAGGTGAACCGGGTGAAGATGACCGTTTTCATGACTATGGGTTTCATCGCCGCATTCTCAGGCATACTCGCAAGCCTCGAAGTTACCTATTTCTGGCCCACCCTCGGCGGGGGGTACCTCCTGAGAACGCTGGCCGCTGTATTCGTGGGTGGTACGTCCGTGTTTGGCGGTATGGGCACCATATTCGGCACCTTCATCGGTGCGCTCATCATTGGATCACTGGAAGCGGGGATTATCGCCATTGGCCTCACCGGCTTTTGGACACAGCTCATATACGGCCTCATCATCGTGGTCGCGCTCTCCATCTACACGCTCCTGCGAAAGCGCGGTTGAATGCACCCAATCCATTCTACATTCAACCTCGCAGAAGCGAGCTATCTTATCGGCACGGGTGCAGCAGGGAGAAGCCGAGCTGGCGAAGGGTACTTAACCGACTCTGTGCGACGTTTCGACGGCATCATGATGAGGTGCACATATGGGATCGAAGCCTCGCCGGATTGATCAGAAGTTGAGGCTGTAGGAGAAGGCGATCCTGCGCAGATACCAATACGTACCTATATAGTGGCGGTTCTCATAATAATTAGCGAATATGCTCGGATCGTCATACAGCCTCTCTCGGTGAAACTGAATGAGTAAGGTCAGAGAACTCTTTTCAGATAGGGCGAAGTTGAACACAGGACCAACGGTGATCAGTACGAAGTCCGAGCCCCACCCACTATCGCTCATCGTCGACAGGTCTTTCACGTAGCCTAGGTTCCGCTCGGTTTGCAGGAGTACTCCCACCGTGTCCAGGATCAAGGGCATCTGGTAGCCCAGGAAGTAGCTACCGAAGAGCTTGAAGCCATTGAAGTTTTCTCCGTTGTCAGCCTCCCACATCCAGGCCTCCCTCTTATCAGCACCCGAAAACCAAGCGTGCTGCAGCTTCGGGCTTAAGGATATAACGACATGGGTCCAATCCCCAGGCGCCAGGGCGGCTAAATCGAACTGAAAGGTACTACCGATCCACGATTTAGCAACCACGCCTTGGAATGAGGCTGATTCAGGCTCACCGGAACCATCGGTGTTCAGCCCCATACCGTTGGCCATCCCGATATCCCAGCCGGTACCGAACATAGCCCCGGCATAGACGTTCAGGAATGCGATCGGGGTCAACGTAGTGTCCAGTTCGAGCCTGGTTGATACCGGGGTTAGAGCGCCGGTGATCGAAAAGGCCAGGTTATTCCCGGAGGTTAAAGGACCCGGACCTGTGAGGAAGGGAACCTTGATTGTATGGGTGAGTAAGACCTGGATCTCTGCAGATCCCCAGCCGGAGCCGAGGTCTCTGCCCTGATCGTTTCCGATGGGAGTGAAGCTAGTAGGTTCTACAGGTGAATAGCTGATTGGGGCGAAGCCCCCGTTGCTAACCCCGTAGCCCTTGTTGTTGTCGAAGTAGTAGGCCCCTTCGACCTTCAGGGAGGTCGAGCGCTCCGCTCCAACGGCCATGGTCTGAAAGGGAAGAGCAAGGAAGATGGTAAGTAATAGAAATGCAGCACCTTCCCAGCATCGTAATTTCATGCTTGCTAGCCCTCCTGCTATCATAGTCTGCTAGGAAGAGTTACAGTTCACGATTTACAACAATAGCCATACTACGATACACAAAGTTACTCAATTGTGTTATGGATCACCTTAATACATAACCCTTCCCTCTTTTCTATGCTACATTAGGTTTGCATTTTGTCAAGAATAGTTAGGAGAATAATATAGGATACACCATTTTCAAGATATACGAAGAACGCACCACCCCGTTCAAGACCCTCTCCCTCTTCGGCGTCTACACCCCGGTTATTTTGAAATAGGGCGTATCGCAGGGGGCATCCCAGAGCCTCTTCATCTCCTCATCGGCCCTTGCCATGGTGAGCTGAAATCCCGCCATCTCCTGCGTGGTGATAAAGTTGCCGATCTGCGGCTTGTAGGGCTTCAGACCCCTGGACAGCAGGTACTCCTCCAGATGGTCGTACAGAATAAACATCTCCATAAGCGTAGTGCTGCCGCATCCGTTGATGATCACGAGCAGTTCCTCACCCTTCCTGTACTCACCATCATCGATGAGACGACCCGCTACATCCTCGATCACCTCATTGGCGGGCTTTATCTTCATCGGCCCTTCTGGTCCGGGTTCACCATGCTGGCCCGGTCCGATGATGAACTCGTCGTCAGCGATGCTGAAGAGCGATTGCCCTGTTGTGGGAATGGTGCATGATGACATGGCCACGAGTATGGTGCGTGCCGTGGCATTGATCTGCCGCGTCTTGTCCGCAATGGTCCCGATATCGGCTTCCTGCTCCGCAAGGGCACCTGCAATCTTCAAGCCAAATATCATGCCTGCCATGCCGCGGCGGTTCTCCTCCTCGCCCTTGGGTGCGCTCGCGATGTCATCGTAGAGGAGAACGCTCTCAACCTCGATGCCATCATCCCGCGCCATATCTATGCCCATGTTGCCGTTGAGCACATCGCCCTCATGATTGGCGATGAGCACAAGCACGGGTGTGCTACCGCTCATCTCCCACGCGATCTTGATCCCCTCGTATATACGGTCTCCACCTGCACAGGCAAAGATGTTGCCCGGCACGGACACGTCATGCATACCATAGCCGAGCATGCCGGTGAGACCTGGTTCATGCCCGATGCCCTGGGCAAACACAATCTGCACCTTTCCTTTCTCCTTGGGCTTTGTCCGGATCATGATGTCGTTACCCACGAGTTTCAGATAGTTGCTGTAGGCCTTGACGAGTCCGCGTGTCAGCTCCCTGGCAACATCATCGGGATTGTTGATAAACTTTTTCATTACCATGATGTGACTCCTTTCATATCGCTGCAGAGATCTTCTTCAGGTTCTTGAGGCCCTGTACGGCGAGTTCCTCACCGGAGTCGGCAAATTTCCGCCATATAGAGCAGAGGCTGTTGAGCTCCTCAAAACTCGGATCAAAGGATTCGATCACCATGGGACCATCGTAGCCAATCTTCTTGATTGCGGTAAAGAACTCCTTCCAGGGTACCAGCCCTGTGCCCGGAATGCCCCTGTTGCTCTCGCACACGTGTACGTATCCAAGATACTCCTTGCCGCAGGTCTCAACGGCACCCTTGAAGCTCAGCTCCTCGCGTATCATATGAAAGCAGTCGAGGTGTACGCCCATGTTGCCTGTTCCCACATCCTTACAGTACTGTACCGCATCCTCTGCAATATTGAGGAAGTGGGTCTCGAAACGGTTGATCGCCTCGACGCAGATCTTCAGATCCCCCTTCTCCTTTGCGTAGGAAGCGATCTCTTTCATGCACTCAACCGACCAGTTCCACTCGTCCTCAGTCCGGGGCTTGCCGGTACGGTATCCCCACGCAGCATAGTTGACGCCACCCAGTATGGTAGACCCGAGCTCATAGTTGATGTCTACGACCAGCTTCATGCTTTCAATACCCCGTTTTCGCACCTTTGGTTTAGGCGAGATGATATTGGTCTTTTCGGTCAGGGTGGTTGTGGTGACGATTTCAATCCCCGCCTTCTCGACTTCGTCCTTCACCTGCTTCGTGGGGAAGGTTTCGGGACGTGCGATAGCAATGTCGAGTGTTTCGAATCCCAACTCCTTGGCCTTGGGTATTATCCAGAGATCCTTTTCAGAAAAAACCTCTGCCCAGATGAATGAGTCAACACCGAATTTTGGTTTCATACAGCGCTCCTTTCCTCACATGATAATGCAGCTCTAAATACTTCGTCCCCCTCCCTGCCCGTAATAGGCATCCTTTCCGTGTTTTCGAAGGTAATGTTTGTCGAGCAGGGTCTGCTTGATATTCTTCATATCCGAATTGATTGTCACTGAAAGAAAACCCATCCGCGCCACTTCCTCCAGCACGGCACTGATGAACACAGCCTCACCAACATCCTTCCCCCAGGTGAAGGGGCCATGGCAGGCGACGAGTACCGCCTTCATGCTTCGGTAGTCCCTCTCCCTGAAGGTATCGACGATCAGGGCGCCCGTTTCGTCTTCGTAATCCCTGGCAATTGAGCCGTCCGATATCACATCGGTACAGGGAATCTCCCCGTAGAAGTAATCGGCGTGGGTGGTTCCAAAACAGGGAAGCGGCTTCCCCGCCTGAGCCCAGGAGGAGGCATACCGTGAATGGTTATGCACCACACCACCTATCTCCTCAAAGGCGTTGTACAGCTTGAGGTGGGTCTTTGTGTCTGACGAAGGATTGAAGTCCCCCTCCACAATGTTTCCCTGCAGATCGAGGAGCACCATGTTCGCAGGTGAGAGCTCACTGTAGTCCACGCCGCTCGGTTTGATGGCGACAATGCCGCTTGCGCGGTCAATGCCGGAGACATTGCCGAAGGTAAATATCACAAGCCCCTTGTTGACAATCTCCATATTAGCCCGGTACACATCCTCACGGAGTCTCTTCAACCTCTCCTTCTCCGTCATACTACTATCACCTCATGAGCAGTGTATCTGATATAATATTTTGAATCACCTTTGTTATTTGCGGAGCTGTTCCTCGAGCGCTGAGCCGACTGCCTTGTATCGGTTGTAGAGCTTCTCATATACGGCGGCATTCTTCCTGTCGGGTTTATAGGTCTTGAGGAACCCACCTCCCATCTTCTTCTGCGCCTCTCCCACGTCTGTATAGAGCCCGGCAGCCACGGAGGCAAACATCGCGGCACCGAGGGCTCCTGATTGATCGGCGCTGGAAACCTTGACAGGAACATTCAGCACATCGCTCATCACCTGCATGACAAAGGGGGACTTCTTCGGTATGCCGCCCGAAGCCACGACCTCTTCGATGTCCACCCCCTCCTCGTGGAAACGTTCCACTATGGCCTTTGCGCCAAAGGCAGTCGCCTCGACGAGGGTCCGGTAGAGCCTCACCGCATCGGTGCCCAGATTGATGCCCACGATAGCTCCCTTGAGCAGTTGATCGGCATAGGGTGTCCTTCTCCCGTTGAGCCAGTCCAGGGCAACGGGAGCCGACTCCTCCACTGGAATACCGGCAGCCTCCTCCGAGAGACGGTCGATCACCCCTTCGGAGATCTCCTTCCCTATGGTACTGAGCGTCTCACTGTCAGCCGATTTCAAACCCGGCAGTATGCTGCGTACCGGCCAGAGCAGCACATCCCTGAACCAGGCGTACACGTCTCCAAAGGACGACTGACCCGCTTCGAGCCCCACCATGCCGGGCACGATAGAGCCGTCAACCTGACCACATATCCCATCAACCAGCTTGTCGCCTATGATCTCGGGTGATGCGATGGCCATATCACAAGCCGAGGTACCCAGTATCATGATGAAGCTCTTTTCTCTGACTTCCGAACCAACGGCTCCCATGTGGGCGTCAAAGGCCCCGACCGCCACGGCCGTGCCCTCCCTGAGCCCCAGCCTGTCGGCCCACTCTCTCGTGAGCCCTCCTGCCTTTTGATCGGAGGTGAAGGTGTCCCTGTAGAGCTGTTCACGAAGCCCTTTCAGCAGAGGATCTATCTTGATGAGAAACTCCTCGGCCGGAAGACCGCCCCACTCCTCATGCCACATGGCCTTGTGGCCTGCCGCACAGCGGTTTCTCATCATCGTCAAAGGGTCGGTGTTGCCTGTAAGAATGGCCGGAACCCAGTCGGCATGCTCGACCCACGAGAATGCAGCCTCTCGCACCTTCTCATCCTCCCTGAGAACATGGAGTATCTTCGCCCAGAACCACTCGGATGAGTAGACACCACCCTCGTACCTGGTGAAATCGGTCCCGCCCCAGCTCCGTGCCACGCTGTTGATCTCCTCAGCCTCCGTAACGGCCGTATGGTCCTTCCACAGGACGAACATGGCATTGGGATTGTCCTTGAACTCGTCCCTCAGGGCGAGCACCCTACCCTCCCGGTCCATGGGAGCCGGTGTCGAGCCTGTGGTGTCAACCCCTATACCGATCACTGCATCCGGAGTGCCTTCGGGTGAATCCGCAAGTGCCGATTTAATCGATGTCTCCAGTCCCTCCATGTAGTCCAGGGGATGCTGCCTGAACTGGTTCTTTGAGGGATCGCAGTACTTTCCCTCACCCCATCGGGAATACCAGGCAACGTGTGATACAACTTCCCTGCCCGTTGCTGCATCGATCACCATGGACCGCACCGAATCTGTCCCAAAATCAACACCAATGACATATTTCTTTTCAGCCATCTCAACACTCCATAGAGTTAAATAAATAAGTGATGTGTACCCATAATTAGCTGGGGCCGAAATGCTTGAGTATGACCAGGTTGTCCCGGTCACTCGTGTTGACAACCGTGACACCCTCCTGCGCAGCCTTTGCCGTCACGAAGAGCTCGTCGTTGGTCATCTGACCGAACCGGATGAGCTCCGGTGATTCGATCGCAAGGTCACCGAAGCTTCCCTGCCCCTGCACGACGATCAGCCCGTATGCGGCATTTTCCTTGATGGTCACCGACGTACCGGGATACACGGTCAGCTCCTTTGCACCAAAGTACTCGGACTTGTACTGAATGAAGTACTCCTCGTACCCCTTTTTCTTCATCTCATCAAGAGGTTTCACCGGTTTCGGCTCGAGGAAACGGTTTTTCACGAAATCGGGATCGGTGTTCAGGTCCCAATCGATGAGACTGATGATGTAATCGAGGTCTTTCTTCTTCTTGTCAGGCACATTCCAGACGAGCATGTCCCACGGGAAGACCTGATCCCAGACGAGCGATTGAAACATGGCAAACACATCAGAGGACCGCTGCGGCTCATAGGTCAGAAGAGAGCCCGGCGCATGCAGAATGCCAGGCGGAATGTCCCAGCCTGTTCCAAGTTTGAGCTTGTACGCACTGGACAGGTAGAGAATGCCGTTGTCGCCTTTGTCCCAGTTCTCGAGACACTTCTTTATATCGTCCTTCGTCGTGCCCGGGTTCAGACCGAGAAAGGAATAGGGAAACCAGCCGCCGTGATTGTTGAGCTGGGCCGGGAAATAGTACCCTTCGGGTTTTCCCTTCATACCCACCTGCGCGGCTGCCTCATCATCCTGATGAAGGTGGTGGGGGAGGGGGCCCATATTGTCAAAGAACTTGGCGAACATGAGCCAGCCGCCGTGCTTGTCCATAACTTCCTTTCCGAGAAGCTCCTCACCCATGTCCTGGACAGCGTCCCTGAGAAGTATCTTCTCCTCTGGGCTTCCGTCCTTGAAATAGATATAACTCAAGCCCTCCTCGGGAAGCGTCTCCGGCCCATTATAGGCATTCACCGTGGAGGCAAACCAGCGCTCATCGATCCCTCCCCTGTGTGCGCCGAATGCGTAGGTGTCATCGGGGTGCAGCTTCATTCGTTTGCCCGGCACACAGAATGTGCGGGGAACCCATGTAGGGAATAACCGCAGCACGCCCTTTCCCTCATCCAGTGCGTTGTTGAGTGTTGTTTCGAGATTAGCCATGTTTCTATCCTCCTTCACCATGCAGAGATGGCTTATTCTTAGTAGTGGACACTATTTTACAATCAAATGTGGATATTTAAAAGTACTTTAGGCGGAACAGGCTGTAGACTGGCGCATCCACCTCCATCACACCCCGTGATGTCCACGAAAAGGCATGATTTCTGCAGCATATGACAGGGCGGGCCTTTTGGGCGACAAGGGGCTTGGTGATCGGTCCGGCTAGAAGGCTATCCTTTCTCTGAATATAGTGTCCTTCTCGTCTGGACCGGTGGAGACAATGGAAATGGGAACGCCGAGCAGCCTCTCAAGCTCCTCCGTGTAGTGTGCACAACTTGCAGGCAGGTCACCATACTTCCTGATACCGGCTATGTTGTCCCAGCCCTTGAACTCACGGTACACGGGAACAGCACGTGCAAGTCTCTCTACATTGGCCGGGAATTCGTCAGTTTCCTCTCCGTCTATACGGTAGTGGGTACACACCCTGAGGGTCTCCAGACCGTTGAGGACGTCAAACTTCGTCATGGCAAGCCTGTCCATCCCCGACACCCTCACTGCATACCTTGTGCACACCGCATCAAACCAACCGCAGCGCCGGGGCCGCCCTGTCGATGCACCGAACTCACCGCCAGCATGCCGTATATATTCTCCTGTTTCGTCCTCAAGTTCGGTCGGAAAAGGACCGCCGCCGACCCTGGTTGTGTACGCCTTGGTGACGCCAAGGATTTCTCCGACCATCTTCGGCCCGATGCCGAGGCCGGTGAGAATCCCTCCAACCGACGGGTTCGAGGAGGTGACATAGGGATAGGACCCGAAATCCACATCGAGGAGAACACCCTGTGCCCCCTCGAAGATTACCTTCCTCCCCTCATCGATATGCTGACGAAGGATCTTCGATGTATCGGCAACAAAGGGTTCCAGTATCCGGGCGTACTCGTCAAGTGTCTCCATGACATCTGCAAGTTCAAGCGGGTCTCTGCCAAATCGTCCCGAAAGTGTAGCGTTCACCTCATCGAGAGCGAGCCCCACTATTCGCTCCAAATAAGAGGCTTCCCGGAGATCACAGGGGCGCACCCCCATGCGGGCATACTTGTAGGTATAGGCGGGACCGATGCCTCTCCTGGTGGTTCCTATACCAAGGGCCTCCTCATAGGCGTGGTCGAGCTCAATGTGATAGGGCATGATGAGCGAAGCCCTGTCTGATACGAACAGCCTCGATGTGCATTCGATTCCATCCTCTTTCAGCTTCTCCATCTCGTCCCTGAGTGCATAGGGATTGACTACCAGGCCGTTACCGATTATACAGACCTTGTCCTCATTCAGTATTCCGGAAGGGAGCAGGTGGAGAACATATTTGTTTCCCTCCGTAACCACCGTATGACCGGCATTGTTGCCGCCCTGATACCTGCAAATCACGTCTGCCCGCTCTGAGAGAAGATGCACGATCTTCCCCTTACCTTCATCCCCCCACTGCGCACCGATAACTGCGATAGTTTTCATAATCCGCTCCATGAAACAGGGTCCAGAACTCTACATACTATAAAAATGACTAAAATTCAACGTAAAAAACCCTGCATGTTCCTGTCGGCGTTTTTCATTGACACCCCTCATACCAGTTATTACCATAACAGCATCTCAAAAACGGACCCTGTCATGGCTGCTGATAACAAACCAAAAGTTGCTGCAAAGAAGATACTCGTTTCAATCATCGTAGGGTTCGTGGCTGTCGCATTTGTCGGCAGCTTCGCCTATCGCTACATCTCGCGGGGCGGTTCTGACGCGACCCTTGCCATCATCAACGGTGAGCCCGTTACCGTGGAAACTGACTCCCTCTTTGCAAACATATACCGTCAATACTTCGAGGAAGAAAAGCAGAAGAGCGAAGAGGGGATTTCTGATGAAAAAAACCGCGAACTGATGCGCCGCGCTCTCGACACGGTCATTCAGCGCACGCTCATACTGCAATACGCCGAGAGGGAGGGAATACGGGTGAGCAAAGGTGCGGTTCTTTCACGTATTGTTGAAAAGGGCTACTATGCGGCTGGGGGAAAAAAATTTGACGAGCGTCGATTCAACGACACTCCGCAATACATGCGGGACGACATTTTCAAGGGTGAAGAAGAACAGCTCATTATTGCCATGTTCATCGACGATTTTATCACCACGCCAAAGGTCTCGGATATGGAAGTGGAGTTCTTCTACCGTTTCGTTGACTTTGGAAAGAAGATCGAATACGTATACATACGTTACGACGATATACCTGAAGAAAAACTTCAAAGCTTCTACGAGGAGAACCCCAAACTATTCGAGCAGGCCCACGCTGCACATATCCTCATCAAGGACAACGAGCAGAAGGCAGAAGACATATACCTGCAACTGAGTGAGGACCCCGGCAGGTTTGAGGAGATTGCCGAAAAAGAATCCGAGGACCCGACCGGAGAAGAAGGGGGAGACCTCGGGTGGTTCTATCGGAAGGACATGGTCGCAGAATTCTCTGAGGCAGCCTTTGCTCTGCAGGCCGGTGAAATCAGCGCTCCGGTTAAAACCGTATTCGGGTACCATATCATCATGGCACTGGACGATCCAGAGATTCCTTCCTACGATGAAGCCCTTTTCCGTATCAAGCAGGAATACGTTGTCGAGTTTCGCGAAGAGGTCGAAAAGGAATCCTCTGAAAAGAGTAAAAGCATCCTGGAAAAGGTCATAGAGGACCCGGACTCCTTTGATGAACAGGTCAGCCTGGCAGGACTGCGAACCCAGAGAACAGATTATATCACGGTTGACGGCCAGTACATCCTGAACGAGGAGCGAACCCTGCCCCTCTTCGAGATCATGAACATACCAAGCCTGGTCGAACTCGCAATCTCCACAGAAACCGGAAATATAGGGGGGCCTGTTAAATCGTCGGATGGCGAGATCCTTTTCAGGGTCATTGAAGAGAAGGCCTTTGACCAATCGGAATTCGAAAAGTCACAGGACTACATAGCCCAGTCATACACCAATTTAAAAGAGAACTACCTCTTCAACGACTGGTACATGTCGGCTCTGCGCAACTCAAAAATCGTGGACAATTTCGACAGCTTTTTCAAGGAGAGCGGCTGATACATGCCGTTCCCCTGAAACCCAATTTTGGAACCCAATGGAACCAATTGCGCAGCGCAATAGAGATTTCCTGGATTCCAACTTCCCCGGGCTCCTGGATACACTTGGCACACCTGCCACATTGGGCTCTTTCACATTTATCTCCGACCCCGCCCCGAACATCATTTTGAATGGAAAGACCATTCATTCGAAACGAAACCCCGAAAGGGAGGCGCACAATCTGGTTTACGATATACCGGTCCGAGATGGAATTGTCGTGCTGTTCCTGGGAATGGGAATGGGGTATCAGATTGAAAAACTAAAGAGACGCTTCGCCAACAGCAACATCGATGCCACGCTCATCGTCATCGAGAGAAGCACGGAGATCTTCTCCCTGCTCTGCAGAAACCGGGATATCTCTTTTCTCAGAAATGTACATCTCTTCATAGGCGATTCACTCCAAGATGTCCGTGGGTTCATAGAAGAGCTCACCGCACTCAGTTTCTCGGGACATCGGATTGTAAAGCTCAGGGGGAGCTATTCCCTGTACAGGGATTACTATGATGAGATCGACCATTGTTTCAAGGAAAGCATGTCTGGCAAGGTTTCCGATCTTCTGACACGTTATGCATTTGAAGCGCTGTGGATGAGGAACACAATCGACAACATGCCCTCTCTTGTGGGGATGAGATCAATTGCGTCATTGAAGGGCACACTTCGCGGCCAGCCTGCCCTTGTTGTCAATGCGGGTCCATCGTTGCTCAATCAGTTGGAATTCCTGTATCAGATTCAGAACCGTATACATCTTATCGCCGTTGACACGGCACTCACCCCTCTTCTGAAAAGAGGTATTTTCCCGGATTTTGTGGTTACGCTCGATGCGGGTTTCTACAATTCCCTCGACTTCAGGTGGCCCTTTTCAGGACAGGCTGACTGCGGCAACATGAAGCTCGTTGCAGATATCGTGACGAATCCGATCATACTCAGGCACTGGAGGGGTAGTATTTTCTTCAGCGAAACATCCCACTCTAAAACTGGCAGGGCAGTACCTGATGGCCGCATCCTACCCCTATTCGACGTACTTCACAACTACTTCCCCCCTATCGATACCCTCGCCTGCGGCGGATCCATATCAACCACTGCACTTGAACTGGCCATGCACCTGGATGCTGACCCGGTATACACGACAGCGCTCGACCTCTCCTACACCGATTACAAAACCCATGTAAACTCGTCCTCCCACTACGATGCGCTCTATCAACACAGCAGTCGGCTTATTACACTTGACACCGCCATGGTGCAGGCCATAGGCAGGCGGCACCCTATGCCTCTCCCGGCCATCAAGGGGAGCAAAGTTCTGTCGGATTACGTCTTTTCCCAGTACATCCGCTGGATAGAGGGGCAGCGGGGGTACAGAAACCGGGTCATCAACTGCACTGCAGCAGGAGCTGCCATAGGGGGATTACCCCATGTCGAAATCGAGACGCTTGCACACCACGGCCGGCTCCCGCTCGTGAAGAAATCCGTCAGTGCAACTACCGGACGGCAACTCATGGCCATGGAGGCGAAGGCCTTTCTCGAAGCGATGAAGGATGCCGTGCAGAAGGCACGGACAGACATGGAGGGAGGCTTCCCACCCGCTGTTCTGAGCAACCGTAACCATGTGTTTCACACCATTTTCGCCGAAGCCGGAAAGTTGTACGGCAGTTCCGAGTCCTTCAATAGATACCTTACCCTATTCCTCTCGTTCATGGAACGTCATATTGACCGGGCGGCCTCTCTCATTGAGAGGAGCGAAGCGGGCTGAGCCCTGGACCGCTCTTTCATGCACCCTTTTGTGGCTTTACCTTTTTCAGGAGCGTATATACACTATGCGATAGCATGGAATCGTGCGAACAGGCAAAGGAAAAAACCAGGAAATATATTCAAAACTCCGGATCAGGTAAGTGATCAAGGAGTCGGAAATACAATCAACTGAGCTGAAGCGTGCGTTTGGGTGACTTGGTGAAGGAGTATGGAAATCACAATAGGTTCAGAACACTCTTTGACATCTGCCGAAAGGCGCATCTCAACTACCTCCTCGTGGAATAGGAGATTTTCGCGCCTATTTCCCCTGTGCTCTGTTCTCATAACCGCCCTCCTCCTCTATTCATGCGGCTCGACAAAATACCTGTACACTCCCTTTACACTTCCCGCTGGCACCATAGAGGTCACCTTTTCCGTAACAGCTGATATGCGCCACTACACTGGAGAAAATATCAATTATTTCAGAAACGCCTGTGAGCAGATTGCCTTCGGCGGGGCGGGGGATTTCATGGTATCTCCTGGTGACATCGATCCTCCGGACAACACATACGCCACCATACAGAAGTACATCGACCCCACATATCTCTGGTATCCCGTTGCTGGAAATCATGAAACGGAGACTGCATCGGACATGGTTTGGCTGAGGATCTTCAACAGGGACGGAAACACGCTGCCGAATATAGTCAATGTGGGGCCCGCAGGGTGTGCAGAAACAACATACAGTTTCGATTATGGAAATGCTCACTTCGTGGTATTGAACGAATATTTTGACGGGAGCTCAGATGTCGGCACCGATGGTGACGTCGTCGAGTCACTCCGTGCCTGGCTGGAGGACGACCTGAGCTACTATGGCAAGCCACTCACCTTCGTGTTCGGCCATGAACCCGCCTTTCCCCAGCCAGATGCTGACAACGGGCGCATACGGCACTCAGGCGACTCACTCGACAAGTACCCCGGCAACAGGGATGCTTTCTGGAACACCCTTGCCGCTTATAACGTCACCGCCTACATCTGCGGTCACACGCACAACTACAGCACTTATAAACAGGACGGTGTCTGGCAGATCGATGTGGGACATGCCCGGGGGATTGGCGACATGGGCGCCATGAGTACTCTTGTCATGCTCTACGTCATGGAGAGCGGTGAGGTCTGGTTCTACACCTACCGCCTGAACCTGGATGAGAAAAGATGGGAGCTTGCCGACTTCAATCAACTACGCTGATTTCACAACCCCATGCTCAATGAGCGAAGTGAGCGCCTCCCTCTGCTAAACTCCTGCACCTAACCATCTGATCTGTTTCCTCTATGCCCGGATTATTGATAGAGCCTGTTCATTCTACGTAGGGAAAATGTGAGAAGCCGGTCGCCGAAACGGGGCGCCGCCCACTGTATGATGCCCGCCAGCTTGCCGATGGGAGTCAGCAGCGATCGAAAACGCCGTCGACCGATGCTCCTCAGAATACCCCGGGCCGTACGGGCCTGGGAAACCTGGAACGAGGGCGCTACCGAGATCATCGAGCCGTCTCCGGAAAGGACCTTTTTATCAGGGTCGTTTTCAGTGAAGCTCACATGCACCACACCCACGTGGACACCGGACCCTGCCAGTTCCACCTTGAGAGATTCGGCAAGGGCAGTAAGCGCCATCTTGGATGCCGAATATGGCGAAGCCATGGGAAAGCCGCGTAGACCCGCGATACTTGAAATGAAGACGAGGCTCCCGCATGTCTCGCGCAGAAAGGGGAGCGCAGCCATGGTCGGATAAACTGACCCGAGTAAGTTTACCTGTATGACCCGCTGGAAAACTTCCGGCTGAATATCCTCAAACGCACCCCGCATGATAATACCGGCATTGTTGATCAATACATCGATGCGTCCGAAGGTTTTTATCGTTTCATCTATGACGTGGTTGCTCTCTTCCGGAGAGGTGACATCTCCGGGAACGGCAAGGACCCGGCAACCGGACTCTTCCAGGCTCTTACGGGTTTCCTCAAGCCTCTCCCGATTTCGACCATTCAGAACAACCGTCGCCCCCTGTCGGGCCATCTCTGCAGCCGTAGCTCTGCCGATGCCCCGGCTCGAGCCTGTGATGATGACGACCCTGTCTCTGAACTGATTCCTTCCCATGAATTTCCTCTGTCCCTTCAGGGCATTTCAAGAGATATGAGCTCATCGATGCGTATTCAGAATTTCCTTCTCAAGGTATCCGTTTTCCCTGAACCAGTGGAAAGCCTCCTCAATGGCATGCTCGATCGGGGTCTGCGGGAGCGCCAGTTCATCGATGGCCTTCTGCGCAGAGTAGTAGTGCTCATCACAGGCAATACGGGCAATTGCAAGATTAATCCCCGGCGATTTTCTCGTAATACACCCTGCAACCTGGCAGCAGATGCCGTACAGCTTGGTAGCAAATGGACTGACGACGCGCTTTGGCGGAGGCACGTTGAGAACACGGGTAATCATGGTGAATATCTCTTCATAGGAGAGGTTCCTGTGTCCCAGTATATAGCACTCACCAATCCGGCCCATGGTGAATGCGTTGACTATACCCACGGCCACGTCTCGGACGTGGATATAGTTTCTGCCGCCGATCGGAATGGCCTTTAATTTTCCATGATACAGCGCGATGATCACTGTGCCGAAACCCGGCTTTGAATCGTAGGGACCCACCAGAAAGGTGGGGTTTACAATGATGGCGGGAAGCCCGCCCTTCTCAACCTCCCGAAGCACGATCTTCTGGGCCTCGTATTTTGCATTGAAGTAATCCAGATTGTACTTACCGGCCGTATAGGGCCTGGTCTCATTTCCCGGGTTTTCTTTTGAGCCGAATCCGAAGGAGTTGGTTGTGCCCACGTGAATGAAACGTTCAACATCGTTTTTCTTCACTGCAGCAACAATGTTTCTGGTTCCCTCGATATTGATCTCACGAACGGAGGGAGAGCGGGCCGGGCTCGTACTCGTATTTGCCGCAGCGTGGATGACCACACTACACCCCTTTACCGCGGAAAAGAGGGATTCCCGATCACGTATATCACCCCTGACAATCTCAAGCCCGAGCCCATCGAGGGTATTACTGTTCCTCCCTTTCTGCACAAGGGCACGCGCCTCATATCCCTTTTCCAGCAAAACTCGCACCAGGTTGCTGCCGAGCAGTCCGTCGGGACCTGTTAACAGCACTTTCATAGACTTTTATCCTCTGCTCCCATTTCATTCCCATCCTGGTATCGTATATGTATGAGTTGAAGGGTGGGTTCTTCGCCCTGCTTCACGCTCAGGAGGTTGTCCACTTCCTCGGCTTCAGGAGATCGTGTCTCCGTGCATACTCCCTTGCCTGATGCATGAACGCCTGCAGCTTCGTATTGATACTCGTGTCACCCTGTCCGTCATAGGCCACATTGATCCACGGTATATTGTCGAAGTCTTTTCGGAATGCCGGTGTTACTGCAGCTACAAAGGTCTCGGGCATACAGGTAAAGGGCATGATGTTCACGATACCTGAAATGCCGCTTTCCACCTGCCCGACGGCATTACCGAACATGAGGGCTGGCTGGCCGTCGTAACTCTTATCCACATAGGGCGAGCAGAGATTCAGGGCTTCACTCACCTGAACATCCCGGTGCAGGTCCACGTGGTCCTTCACCAGTTTGAGCAGTTTCTTTTCCGAAACATGCTGTACCATCTGCTGCAGCCGGGACTTGATGATACCGCCGATGTCACGGGACCAACGGCTGTCCCTCTGGTATCGATAGGTGGAATAGTTTACCCACTCACGCACAGGGGTCACCATGATTTCCGCACCCAGTTCCTCCAGCTTGGGAGCGACGCACCCGTTCGCGTAAGGGTTGTCCCGCATGAATATCTCACCGGTGATCGATATGATCGGTCTCCGCGGACTGTCGGACATTTCAATACGGCTAAAGGCCTCTACCGCTGCAATCAGGACCTCATCTATGTCCTTCGCGCCCCTCTCGATTGAATCGATGACCATCTGAAGGTGCTCGCTGTAAACCCTGTCGGACTCACCACTGTTTACTTCATAGGGTCTGCGCTCCTGTACCATTTTCCGAAGCATATCGATGGCGATGGCACCCTTCCAGAAGTAGAGCCTGTAACGATTGCCCTGCCCCTTCGACATCTCTTCATAGGAATTATCGTTTGAGGGGGAGATTATTTCAACGTTATGGTATCCCAGATGATTGAAAATGATCCTCTGCAGCTTGTTGTACTGGCCAAATCTGCATGGGCCGTTATGATCGGGCATGAAGAAGCTGGTCTTTTCCGGTTCAAATCCTGGAGAGAGGATTTTCTTTAAAAAGTCACCGGTGGTGAGTATCAAGGGATAGCATTCCTTGGAAGATGTATACCTCCTGCCCAACTCTATGGTCCGCTCGTCCTGAAAGGGGAGCACCTCAGCATCGACTCCGAAATGCCGCGAAGCAGCGGCAAGGGCAAAGGCATGGTCGCTCATATAGGGAATGTAGAGTGTACGCTCCCTGTCGACGTAGCCCCGCATGGACCCCGGCCTGATGCTCTCCTCTTTCTGCTTTTCGACCATCCTGTTGCTTCTGAGGCTGTCGAGAAAGGCCTCGCAGCGGGTAATCATGCCGGCATCGGCACTGTGCTCGTCAACCTCGAGCTGCAGATAGGGTTTGCCCTTGAGCTCCTCCCGCACGAAATGGGACAGAAAAGAATCAGGACCGCACCTGAAATTGCCCAGGTACACGGTATGCAGCCGCTCATGGCGGGCTATGATCCTCGAGGCGGCAATGATGTTTCTGCCGTTCGGCCAGTACATCATGCTGTAGTCATTAAAGATATACTCTTCTGAGAGTGGCAGATAGTCGATGGGAATGGGAAGTACGTCCAGGCTGATCAGCTTCTCAACCAGGTGGAGATTCAGCTCCGGGTCATTGGTATTGTAGGGCCGTCCGATTATAACCACCGACTCCCTGTCCCGCGGCAGGTTTTCAAGGACCTCCCGTCCTCTCCTCTCGACATCGTTATCAAATGCGGTCTGTGCACGCTCTGCCTTGTCCATTGCTCTGATTGTCTGAGCCTGCGGTATGTTGAACTGTTCCTCCATGAAACCGGCCAGCTCCTTGTTGAGCACCTTCCCGCTGTATCTGAAATGCAGAATCGGAATGAGCAGCTTCTTCTCCGCATCAGTGTTCTTGAAGGCTGCCCGTATCATGTAGGGAAGCGTTTGTATCCAGGGGCAGTTGTAATTTTTCGTTGGATTGTCGCTTGCGGCCTTTGCATTGACCACTGATGGAAGGAAAATGTAGTCCACATCCTCCCTGTCGGCAATATCGTACACGTGGCCGTGCATCACCTCAACGGGAAAACAGGTCTCAGCCTGAAGCCGCTCGAGAGACTTCGTAATGAGCTTTCTGTTCGTGGTCTCCGAGAGCACAACACGAAACCCCAGCTCTTTGAAGAGTGTGCGCCAGTAGGGGAATTGTTTGTAGAACACCATGAGTCCGCGGGGAATGCCGATGGTTATTCGATCATCCTTCGGCTCCTCACTGTAGTCTCCCATGAGCATCTCCATCCGCTCTTCGAAGAGGTTGGGAATGTCCTTCCCCTTTCCCTTTCTATCGTCTACCTCGTACCGCTCGCATCGTCCGCCGTAGAAGAGGGGGCGCTCCTCGTCCTCGATGCGCACCCTGCGGATTTCGCACTGATTGGAGCATGCCTTGCAGGTGAACTTGTCTACGGTGTAGTTCTTCTCACTGATGGAGAATCCCTTGAACCGGGTCTTTCCCCCGCTCATCGAATCCCGGGCGATCATTGCAGCCCCGATTGCGCCGGTAACGTCGTAGTGAGGCGGCACGGTTATGGGTTTGCCCGTCACCTTCTCGAATGCCGCAATGACGGATTTGTTGTTGGTGACACCGCCCTGAAAGAATATGTTCGTGCCGATACGGCGGTTCCCGACAACCTTCTGTATGTAGTTGTATACAATGGAGTAGGCCAGCCCGCTGATGAGGTTCTGTTTTTCGACGCCCTTCTGCTGATGCGCGTTGAGGTCGGACTCCATGAACACCGTACAGCGGTCGCCCAGCTTCGAAGGTGCCTCTGCTGCGAGGGCAATGTCTCCAAATTCCTTTACGTTGATGTTCAGCTTCTCTGCCTGCTCCTCGAGAAAGGATCCTGTACCAGCCGCGCACACCTTGTTCATCTCGAAGTCGACGACCACACCGTTGTCGATACTGATAAACTTCGAGTCCTGGCCTCCGATTTCGAAAACCGTATCAACGGTCCGATCATGGGCAATTGCAGCCGTGGCTTGGGCTGTGATCTCGTTCTGAATCGTATCCGCACCCACGAAGTCTCCGGTAAGATACCTGCCGGAGCCCGTTGTTCCGACACCTTTCACCTCGACTTTGTCACCCATTTCCTTGTATATCTCAGAGAGGCCGCGCCGAATTGCTTCCAGAGGACGCGAGGCAGTGGGCAGATATCTCCGGGCTATCACGTTGTTGTCTTTGTCGATGAGCACAACATTGGTACTCAGTGAGCCCACATCGAGTCCCAGATACACAGGTACCCGGCCCTCATCATTTTCGATCTTCCGTACCTGCTTGTTGATGTCGCGCGATTCAAGCGCAAGGGGTTCCAGATGATCGCTCTCGGTGTCCTGCCGCACCAAATACTCATCCAGATAGTGCAGCCCCCTGAACAGGCTCGTAGACTCAGGGGGATTGTCCATGATGTGATACACCGCTCCAATAGCGCCCATCGATGAGTGATACTCAGGTATTACAAGTTCGCCATCCTGCAGGTTGAAGAGCTCTCTGAATGCCCGCACCATTCCCACATTGGCAGCAACGCCTCCCTGAAAACTCACCGGTTTCTCGAGATCCTTGCCGCGGGCTAGGCAGCTCTTGAAGTTGCGCGCCACCGCAAAGCAGAGGCCTGCAACGATATCGTGAACAGGTGTGGCGATTTGCTGCAGATGTATCATGTCGCTCTTTGCAAATACACTGCATCTTCCTGCTATACGGGGCGGTTTCTCCGATTTCAGCGCCAGCTCCCCGAACTCCTTTTCTATGGACACACCGATCCGTTTTGCCTGCTGATCGAGAAAGGATCCCGTGCCAGCAGCGCATATGCTGTTCATCGAAAAATCGGTGAGCGCGGCCTTACCCTGATTCTCCTCCATATAGATAAGCTTGGAGTCCTCGCCGCCCATTTCGATAATCGTCCTTACCTCAGGGTACTGGCAGGAAATCGACGTTGCCTGCGCTATGAGCTCGTTCACAAAGTGGCCGCCGATCAACTCGGATGCGAGAATCCCTCCTGTCCCTGTCAAGGCGACAGCGGCAATGGAATCCTCGCTATGGGATTCCAAAATGCCTGCCAATACCTCTCTCAGCCGGTGAAAGGGCCTGCCGTGACAGTAGTCATAGTGATTCTCAACCACTCTTCGATTCTCGTCGATGAGCACCGTGTTGATGGAAACTGAGCCGATGTCGAGACCCAGGTTGTATTTCATCGTACCAGCCTCATATAATTAGTAATAGGATTGGGAATGACAAGAATATAATGGGTTAATACTTATAATGAAAACACTTAATTACAGAAATAACGTCTCCCACTATTAGTTCATCCTATAACACAATGTAATTCATTACTTTGTTAAAAATCAATAACATTCCCGCCATCAGGCAAGGTTGTACCGTCGACCTTCATCGATCATGATGAGAAAATTTTCCACTGGAATGTAATTCGCGACCGTGTTTCCCGTACCAAGGCAGTACCCCGTGTCTTTCATACAGGCATCGAGCGTTTCCCGAACCCGCCCTCGTATCGCCTGCTCATCGGACCTGCACAGAAAGTCCACGTCAATCCCTCCGAGTATGGCAATCCTCCCTCCATACTTCTCATACGCCTCAGTGACGGGCATAATGGAGTCCTCGAAGGAGTGCTTGGCGTCAATACCCACATCATCGATCAAATCATCCATGAGAGCATCCAGGTTTCCGCAGTTGTGCAGCAGATAGGGCCTTTCCCTGTCGTGTGCAGCCCGCGCACATTCCCTGTGCCAGGGCAATACCTTTTCCCTGAGGAATACAGGAGAGGCGAGTGTACCGGTTTTGAATCCCATATCATCAGAACCCCATACGAGGGGCACGCAGCCAAAATCACAGAGGGTCTCCGTATAATCAACGTAGAACTCACCGACCTTCCGGCAGAGTGCATCGATCAGGTCGGGATCGTCCACGAGCTTGTATGCGAACGTCTCGAACCCCAAAAGAAAGGTGATCATCTCCAGTATATGCGCGGTGAGATCGTAAACACCCATGTTGTCAGGGAGATTTTTTTCGAGCCATTCGAGGGACCCGAAATCGATGGCCGAGACCTTCGGCCATGCATACGTTTCGAAGTCCTCCCAGCTCTGAATGGGACCGCTGTGCTCCTCGGTCCATTCACGCTCACCCCGCTGCTGCTCACCGATAGCCGTTGTGTCCTGTGCGTCGATGAATGCCATTCGAAAGAAGTCTTTGTGTATGATGTCGATTCTGAACACATCATAACCGAGAAACTGATGTATCTTGATCTCCCGTTTCAGCCTGTAGTGGGGATCGTTCCTGTTCAGGTCATGGTCGAGATCGTAGCGTTCGCAGATGACCTCCCTGATCTCACTGTCCAGGAAGAGCTCGACGTGGTGCACCCTCGCCGGTCTCTTCTCCCTC
>CBFDDP010000036.1:0-23700 GCA_965603595.1 uncultured bacterium | reverse complement strand
GCAGGGAATCGAGGAGGGGTTTCCCTTCGAGGACATCACTACATCACTCTGCGGGATCTTTGAGGATGAGGACAAACAGTAGTGCGCAGGTTTACGTTCAGACTCGAGAATGTTCTCAATATACGAAGGAAGCAGGAGGAGGGGGTGCAGAGGCAGTTCGCCCTGAGGCGTGCTGAGCTTCTGAAAATAGAGAACGATATCAATAATCTGGGGGATAAGATGCACCGGTTTATGGCTCAAAACCAAATTGGCGAGGGGTCATTCACGGTGATGGAGGTCCTCGCCGTAGACAATTACATTTCGAGGCTCGAACTTGAAATACAAGGGCTCGAGATGCTTCGAAAGGAGAAGGAGGAGGAGGTGAGCAGGATCCTCAGTCTTCTGCACGAGGCGAAGAGAACACGCAAGGTCATCGAGAACCTGAAAGAGCGACAGCTGGAACGACATCATGATGAGTTGAACAGGGAAGAGGCGGGTGAGCTTGACGATATCAATCAGAACATCAATCGCAACAGGGAAACGCTTACCATCGAAACATCGCCACTGGAGGAGCTGTGATGGCGGTAGAAAACGTGTACCAGAACATAGAGAGTATTCTGCGTCGTATCGACTCCATAAAGAGGAGATTCAGCGTTAGTCAGCAATACCGCTTTCATGAGAACCTGCAGGAAAAGATGGAGGAGAACCAGCAGGGAGCTGTTCAGCCCGAACCTGTTGATGATTCCCTGAAAAGTGGCGAACCGGTAAAGGCTGACTCCTCATACGATAAAATTATTGAATCTGCAGCAGAGCAGTACCGCATCCCCTCGGCACTCATCAGGGCAGTCATCAAGCAGGAGTCCAATTTTAATACAGGGGCCGTCTCACACAAAGGGGCCATGGGTCTTATGCAGCTCATGCCCGAAACTGCAGACCTGCTCGGTGTGGACAATCCCTTCGATCCGGATGAGAACGTATCCGGCGGCACGCAGTATCTGGTTGACCTCATCAACCGTTATGGCGGTAATCTGAACAAGGCATTGGCCGCGTACAACGCGGGACCCGATAGGGTACAGGACAGTATTCCGAACTTCCGGGAAACGAAAAACTTCGTTGATTCGGTGCTGTATTACTACGAGAGCTTTTCCAAAACCACAGACGAGGAGGGATTTTAAGTGAGAGGTGCATCGGCAATTTCAAACCTGCTTAAAATTCTCTTCCTGATCCTGTTGATCATCGTGCTCATCCTGGGCGGTATCTTCTGGTTTGATAGGCTGGATTTACTCAATTACAAGAGGGTGACCGGTCCGCTTTCGCGGTACCTGCCGGCATTCATGCAGCGCGGGGAGCAGCCACTGGAAAATGATGAGTTTCTTCTCGAGCGAGCGTATATCGAAAAGCAGGAGCAGAGGCTGCAGGATGTAGAGAAGGACTTGGCCAGGCGTGAGCAGGAGCTCGATGACCGGGGGCTGTTGTTGAGTGAACAGGAGGCGAAGCTCAGTGAAGAGGCGAAAAGGCTGGAGGAGCAGGAAAAAGTTCTAAGCGAAGCACGGAGGCAATACGATAATTATAAGGATAACGTAAGGAAGCAGGCAGAGTATTTTGTGGGCATGCCTCCTAAGGAGGCGGTAGAGCGCCTCCAGAAACTGGAGGATCTGCTCATCGTCGATATTCTGAGGGAAATGGATCTGAATGCTGAAGAGACGGGCACTCAATCGATTGTACCCTACTACCTCAGCCTCATGGATGCAGAGAGGGCCGCTTCCGTTCAGAGGAAGATGACAAAGGTCGGAGAGTTCGAGGAATTGTAATTCCGTGAAAGGGCTTTGAAGCGTTATGATCACTGATGTGCTGAAGACCAGCGGTACCCTCCCTGTACACAATATAGGTGGAAGGGAGCCTGCTCGCCGGAATGATGGCAATGAGTATCGAAATGATTTTATTGCTGTGCTTGCCCAGGTGACCGGTTATGAAGAAAAAGGGATGGACACCAAAACCCTTGAGAAACCCGCCCATGACCGTGGTTCTGAGCAGGCCCGTTCCTCACAAAAC
Source organism: uncultured bacterium (assembly GCA_965603595.1). Lineage (GTDB taxonomy): Bacteria > Spirochaetota > B62-G9 > B62-G9 > DRHN01 > JAGLSF01. The sequence goes on along the minus strand of CBFDDP010000036.1, from coordinate 21,669 downwards.
ACTGAAGCACCTCGTGATACTGCTGAAGAGGCGCATCCCATGCAGGCAGAAAGGGAAGCTTCGAAGGATACTTCAGCAAAGGGAGACGTGGGTCATAAAGCGGGCGGAATGAATCGGGAAATCCCTTCTTCGGTACGCCTGACAGGACTCGCCAATAAGCTTGCAGAAATGACTGCCCGATACAAGGTCTTCAACCTGAAACCGAATGTCGAGATCAGCTCTGCCTTAACAGTCAATGATGAAAAGATGGAAAAGCAGAAGGGGAGCACAGCTGCCGTACAAAACCTACATCGAGCAGCCCTTCGGAGAAAACTTGTCAAACTGGCAGCCTGCAGGGTTGCTGTGAAGGAGCCTGCTGGCAGTGAGATGAAGCCTTTGGCAGTGCTCTATGCAGAAAAGAAAACGCTTCAGCCCGTGAAAAAGACCGGAGCAGACCTTCGGTCACTGAAGATGAAGTCCTTGCGAAACATGTCTCAATCTTCCGATGAACGGACATCTGCCGACAAGTATGGGACAGCCGTGAATCTGAAGTACGAACCTCGTGAGTCTTTTGCCGGAAAGGTGAGGGCAGGAGGTGAAAGGCTCCTCGAAACAGCGTTGTCCAAATATGAGGGGTCGATAAGAACCGCCTCCGTAAAATCTCATTATCAAAATATACAAAATGCCGATGGGAATTTTGACGAAATTGTACGCCAATTCACACTGCTCATGAGAAAGGGTGGCGGTGAGGCAAAGCTGTTGCTACAGCCTGAACATCTCGGGAGCCTCAAGCTTCGGATTCAGCTCGACAGGGGTGAGGTCGCAACGAGTATCGTTGTCGACAATCAGGCGGTGAAGGATCTCATACTGAGCAGACTCAATATACTCGAGGAGAGCCTGCTGGAGCACGGCTTCGGTCTCGGCTCTTTTGAAGTGGGTGTGAAAGGCGAAAATGGCGACGGTGAAACGGCATCAGGAACTGCCAGGGGGAGCACGGGAGGCGGTAATCAGGGAGAGGCCCCCCTTGCGGAGGATGAACTTGTGGCCGACTATGTGGCGGCGCAGCTTCCCTGGATGTCGACCCGCGTGAATATTACGGTGTAGTATAAGAGGAGTATTCAATGGATATACCGCTGACCATGAGTGAACCTGATATGATTCGGACACAGATGGAGGTTGAAACCTTCAACAAGTCGCTGCAGAAGAACAGCCGCTCTGTCGAAAACACACTCGGTAAGGACGATTTCCTGAAACTGCTCGTCATACAGCTCGAGAATCAGGACCCGACGAGCCCCATGGACGACAAGGAGTTCATCTCGCAGATGGCACAGTTCTCGTCACTTGAGCAAATGACTCAGATGAACGCGACCCTGTCAAACCTTATTATAAACAACAAGATAAATCTTTCATACTCGCTTCTTGGAAAGTACGTGGAGGTACTCGACGGTACGACAGGGCAGGTGGAAGGGGGTATCGTATCGGAGGTGAGCTTTGGACAGGGATCACCGAACATCTCATTCAACGGGCTCACCTACAGTGTCGATGATGTTACAAAGGTATCTATTACTGAATAGAAAATAGGGAGGGGGAACACGGATCGCGCTGTTCGGGAGTTCAAGAGTCCCGGTCAGCCGGATACCGAACAAATTTCTTCGAACGTGAAAATGAGGAGTGTGTTCCCATGATGAGATCGCTGTACTCGGGTGTATCTGGTCTGAGAAACCATCAGATCAGAATGGATGTGCTGGGCCACAATATCTCGAATGTAAACACCTATGGTTTCAAAAAGAGCAGAGTCTCCTTTCAGGATATTCTGTCCCAGACAATTTCGGGTGCCGCAGCACCGACGGCTCAAAAAGGCGGTGTGAACCCGAAACAGGTGGGCCTTGGAATGAACGTTGCGAGTATTGACAAGATATTCACCCAGGGAAGCCTGCAGGCAACCGGACTGAATACGGACATGGCAATTCAGGGAGATGGTTTCTTTATTCTGAAAAGGGGTGAAGAAACCTTCTATACCCGCGCCGGAGGTTTTGGTGTCGACAAGAACGGCACACTCATCAATCCGGCAAACGGTTTGCGGGTACAGGGCTGGATGGCTGTCCAGACCGCCACACAATATATCATCAATACGACGGCGGAAATTGAGGACATCATAATTCCCGTCGGGGCAAAGGACCCGGCGAAGGCAACGGAGTTTGTCGGGTTCAAGAGCAATCTGGACTCTGAAACTCCGCTGCTACCGATTGGTCGGGAGGCCACTGAAGAGGAGGTTCTGAAGTCAACGGTATCGACCAATATCGATATCTTTGACAGTCTCGGCAATATTCACGCGCTTAACCTCGATTTCACGCGGGTGCAGGGTGAGGAGAACACCTGGCTCGTGAATGCGGTGGTTGAGGGAGCAGAAGAGGCAACGGTGAGCTTCGACGTTACCGGCGACAACGTGAACAACACGAATACGCTTCTTATGAGATTCGACAACTCGGGCGCGCCGGTATCGGTGCAGGATAGCCCGCTTACACCCGGTGCACCGGTGGATATCGTGAATGAGGCAATTCTCAGTGCTGGCTTAAGTGTGACCTTTCCCGAGGATGGAATTGCACAGACCATTAATCTCAACTTTGGTGAAGCCGGTGACTATAACGGTATTACCCAGTTTGCATCACCGTCGACAACAAGGGCCTTTGAGCAGGACGGGTACGGGCTCGGCTATCTGCAGTCCTTTACCATCGATAATGCAGGGGTCATCACCGGTGTGTTCACCAACGGCAAGAAGGCACCGATCGGACAGATTGCCATGGCAAGCTTTACCAACCCCCAGGGATTGATAGCTGAGGGCGACAACAACTTCAGGGAAACCAACAACTCGGGGCTTGCCAATGTGGGATCGGCCGAAACCGGAGGCAGAGGAAAGATTACATCGGGTACTCTGGAGATGAGCAATGTGGATCTGGCCGAACAGTTCACCGATATGATTGTTACACAGAGAGGGTTCCAGGCGAATTCGAGAAGTATTACCACGTCGGATCAAATGCTCCAGGAGCTTTTAACCCTGAAACGGTAATCATAACTGATGTGCCCGCATGACATGGGGCCGCTGAAGGTTCGATGATGTTCTTTCGAACCAGGAGAATGATAAGAGAAAGAAAGCTTAGACGCCCCCTTGGAGAAAAATATGCTCCAATAAGGGGCAATAAGCGTATGGAAGGTTTTCCATACATACAGGGAGTAGGGGTGATTAAGGTAACGCGGCTGAACGGGGATGAGTACTGGCTCAACCCGCATATGATCGAAACAATGGAGAGTACGCCCGATACAATTGTCACCCTGATAACGGGTAAAAAACTCGTTGTGAAAGAAGATCCAGAGACAGTAATGGAACAGATTATCAGCTACAGGCAAAAACTGGGTTTGCTGTCAAACGAGCGTTGAGAGCATGCCCTTACGTAGCGGTCGACACGCAGCAATGAGCGGGAGGCTATAATGGATATTGCCACAATGGGTGGAATACTGATAGGTCTTCTGACGATTATAATTGGAATTGTAATCAACGCAAGAAGCGTATCAGTACTTCTCACTACATTCTTGAGCATTGAATCAATATTCATTACAATCGGCGGCTCCTTTGCTGCGGTTATGGCCTCCAATACACTGCAGCGCACCTTACGGATGGGGAGGATCCTTCGCAATGCCTTGAGAACACAGAGTTTTGAGCCTGGTCGAATAATTTCCATGATTGTAACATTTTCAGAGAAGGCTCGACGTGAGGGTCTCCTTGCCCTGGAGGATGATCTCGATGAACTCGAGGATTATTTTCTGCGCAAGGGTATACAACTTGTTGTTGATGGAACGGATCCTGAGATAATTCGAAATATCATGGAAACAGAACTCAATAATATGATAACGAGACACGAACAGGGGATCAAGATATTTGACGATTGGGGGCTGTTTGCTCCTGCATTTGGCATGATAGGTACGCTTATTGGTCTCGTGAACATGCTCAGAAACCTTGGAACTGGTAATATAGGTGTTATTGGATCGGGTATGAGTGTAGCTCTGATTACAACACTCTACGGAGTGGTACTGGCAAACTCAGTTCTCATCCCCATCGCCAATAAGCTCACCTATAACAATGAGCAGGAAGTGTTGCTGAGAGAGATTATGATAGAGGGGACACTCTCCATTCAATCGGGTGATAATCCCCGAATCGTCAAGGAAAAGCTCGTCTCCTTTCTTGCGCCTGCTATACGTGCTCAGGTCGAGGAGGAAACGGGAGAGGGTGAATAACAGGTATTAGTACGGGGTTCATGAGGAGGCATGAGGGTTGGCAAGGGAAAGACAGGAAAAGAAGCAGAAGAGAGGTTCTCCAGCATGGATGATGACCTATGGAGACATGATGACCCTGCTCCTCGTGTTCTTTGTCTTTTTAATTTCGATTATGGAGACAAAAGTTGAGGATAGCAGACTTCAGCTTATACTGTCCGCTTTTAGTGGCTCATTTGGATTATTCCGCGGCGGGTTGACGCTTGCGGAGGGGAACCTTGCAGAAATGGGCAATCTGCTTGAAACCCTCCCTGCAACGGAAAAGGGTGACAAATTGGCAAAGTCGGTTGAGAAGGCGGTATCTATTTTTGAGCCTGAGGTGAAAAGTCGAAAAGTTAAGATTACCGAGGACGAGCGGGGGATTGTCATTTCACTTGTTGCCGATGCCTTTTTCCAGTCGGGAAGTGCAGAGTTAACCGCGGAGGGGGAAGTTATTGTTGATAAACTGGGCGGGTTTTTAAGCAGCAGTGATTTTGATGAAAATATGATACGAGTGGAAGGCCACACTGATAATATTCCGCCAGGCGGAACAGTGAAGGAACAATACGATACCAACTGGGAGCTCTCATCCGCCCGTGCCATCACTATGGTAAAGAGATTTGAAAATGTGAGTGGAATCGAAGGAGAACAGTTGGAAGTGGTTGGGTACGGTGAATATCAACCGGTTGAGTCGAACGACATAGAAGAGGGGCGTGCATACAATAGACGTGTTGAAATTGTCATCATCCGAAAAAAGGAACATTCAGTATATTAAGAGAGGGCATTATACGTGTAATTTCTCTGTGATAAGGCTCTGCTTTTCTTGGAAAGGAGCATGAAATGGCTGATACTGAAGAAACCATTGAAGATATAGAGGGTACAGAAGAAGAGGAGGCGTTGGAAACGGGGCCTCAGCGTAAGATGTTCGGCCCCACCATGATCCGAACACTGATGTTTATTGCTGTAGCTCTTGTGGTGATCATTATTGCTGCCACCATTGCCTTTCTCGTGGCAAAGAGGGTGAGCGGCAGGAATATACCCCGTGACAAGCGTTCACCGGAGTTGACAGAGAAGAGCGACCCTCTGCAAACCCTGGAATTGGGCTCCTTCAACGTAAACATTGGATCCAGAGATGGTGATGAACCTCATTTTCTACAGCTGGAAATCGTCCTGGCCTTTGATAAGGAACCACCGTCAGACTTTTTAGCCGAGTTGGGTGAGCGAAGGCAGGAATTCAGAGACATTGTTATCTCTGTGGTGGGTTCACAATCCTATGAAGACCTGAGAGTGACTGAAGGTATAGAAGCCTTGAAGAGGAATTTAAAGTTCATGATGAATTCCAAGCTTCAAAAAGGAGAAATAAAAACGATATACATAATTAATTTTGTTCTTACCTAGACATGATAATTGGGGAATTATGAGCAGGAGTACTGTTTTTATTGATAATTTTAAGTTTTGATATAGTATTGAGATGATGATGCATTTTTGCATGTGCCCTATATCACATGAGGAGCTAAGGTGATATGACTGAAGTTCTCTCACAGGATGAAATTGATCAGCTTCTCACCGCGATATCGACCGGCGAGGTCGAGGGCGAAGAGGCGCTGAAGCGGGCCGAAACGCGCAAGATCAAGATCTATGATTTCAAACGGCCCGACAAGTTCTCCAAAGATCAGATCCGCACACTGCAGATGATGCACGAGACCTTTGCGCGTCTCACGACGACTTCGCTTTCTGCTCAGCTCAGGACTATCGTACATGTACACGTTGCTTCAGTCGATCAGCTTACCTATGAGGAGTTTCTCAGGTCCATTCCCAATCCGACCACCCTCGCGGTGATCAACATGGACCCCCTCAAGGGAAGCTCCATCTTCGAGATCGATCCATCAATCACCTTCACGATTATTGATCGACTGTTTGGTGGTCCGGGTGAAGCATCGAAGATCAACCGGGAGCTTACGGATATTGAGCTATCCGTCATTGAGGGAATTATTGTACGCATACTCGGCAACCTGCGTGAGGCATGGTCGAACGTTATCGATCTCCGACCTCGGCTCGGGAATATCGAAACGAACCCGCAGTTCGCACAGATCGTACCGCCGAGTGATATGGTCGTACTCATAACTCTTGAGACCAAGGTCGGTGATGTGGAGGGTATGACCAACTTCTGCATTCCTTACCTCACCATAGAACCGATTATTACAAAACTTTCCGCCCAGTACTGGTATTCCAGCATCAGAAAGGGCGGTACAACAGAAAACCTGGTCATACTGAAGAAACGGCTGGACACAGTGCTCGTCAATCTCATTGCAGAACTCGGGAACCTCGACATCACTGTACGCGATGTACTGGGTCTCCAGAAGGGCGACATCATTAAACTGGAGCGCAACAAGGTTGACGACGACATGGTCCTCAAGATCGGATCGAAGTCCAAGTTCTACGGGAGACCGGGTGTCGTGGGATCACACATGGCCGTGCAGATAACTGAGAAGGTGGAATCCCAGATGGGTGAGGAAGAAATGTTTAAAGAAATTGAGGGGGGTGAATAACATGGGTGACGGCTCTCTTTCCCAGGAAGAAATCGATGCGTTGCTGCAGGGGGCAGATGATCTGGGCGGAGCCATGGACATGGGTGAGGTTCCTGCCGGGCTTTCAGACGAAGACCTACGCAGTGTCAGATCACTTGCCTCAGGTGTTGCACAATCCATGGGCATGACTTTGTCAACCATTACAGGAAAACCGATTACCATAGAAAGCGCGACGGTGGACCTGATGACGCGGGATACCTTCACTGCTGAACTTGAGGGACAGGTGGTGCAGGTTACGGCTGATTTCATGGAAGGCGCGGCGGGGCAGCATTCCTATGTGCTCTCTGAAGAGCCTGCAAAACAGATTTCAGCGTTCATGATGGCCCAGGAAGAAGGTGACCTGACAGAAATGACGATCTCGGCACTCACCGAGGGTTTCAACCAGATGACGGGGGCCGCTGTCACCGCCATGAGCGATAAACTCGGCATGCCCATCAGTACGGGTGATGTGCGCGCTTCTCTATTTGCGAATCCCGGTGATGTGATGATCCCGGAGGGCAGCTTTGTTCGTATCCGCTACAACGTGACGACTGACGGCAAGTCTTCATTTCTCGATGAGATTATGGATGAAGGCGTGGCGCGGTCACTCGCAGGAGGAGGAGGAGCTCCGGCAATGCATGAGCCGGCACCGACATCTGCAGCGGCAGCCTTCGAACCGGGGATTCAGCAGCAGGATATATTCAGCACACAACCCGCAGGCAATGTGGGTGTGCAGTCCGTACAGTTCGCTCCGCTGACCCAGGCAGAGCAGCCTGGTGTGAGCGGCAATATCGGCCTGCTCATGGATGTATCCATGCAGCTGACCGTGGAGCTGGGAAGAACGAAGATGCTCATCAAGGACATTCTGGGCATGGGCGAGGGTACGATTGTTGAGCTCGACAAGCTTGCAGGTGAACCTGTGGACCTGCTCGTGAACGGTAAACTCATCGCAAAAGGGGAGGTTGTGGTCATCGACGAGAACTTCGGTGTCCGTGTAACCGACATTATCTCTCCAATGGAGCGAATCAGTAGTCTTGAATAGCGTGACAGCATGAATTAGAGGCACTGGATACAGGGAGGGGGATCCAATGAAGAATAAGCATTTCAACAGTACACAACGGCTCCACATACGCATCATTCCTCTGCTCGCACTCCTTATACTGTTTCAATTAGGATACCTGCCCCTCTGGGCACAGGAAACCAAAGCCACAACAGATACCGAGCAAGCGCTGCCGCAGAATCAGAGAGGGGAAGCTCCTGAGGCTGCTGATGAGACAGCGCCCGCTGAGGTAACACCTGCTGAGACGGTGCCTGCTGAGGCACCAGACTACGAGTACGAGGACCCGGAGTTCAACGACAACAGGGTCTCCTATCCGCTTATGATTCTCCGCACCATTGCCGTTATGGGTGTCATCATCATAGGTATATATTTCCTTTTCCGGCTGCTGATCAAGAAGAAGAACAAGATCGTTACTAATTCAGAGGTGGTCGAGGTTCTTGCAACCTATCCTCTTGCCGCAAACCGTATCATACAGGTGGTTGATATCGGCGGGCAGGTGCTCGTTCTAGGGGTGTCCGACTCGAGTATCAATCTCATTACTGAGCTGCAGGACAAGGAGGTCATCGACCGAATCAGGCTCGCAAGCAGCAAAGAACATGGCGGGGCAGGAACCTTCAGGGAGACCTTCATGAACCTGCTGGGTGGGAAAGCCTTCACAAAACCGGGACAAATCTCCCATCTGAGCGGGTACCGTAAGAGGATAAACCGTATGAGAAAATTTTGAATCGAGGAATATATTTTTTCACATGATTGTATGAAATAGTATAACTAATAAACTGTTTATTAAGATATGTTCATTCACTGGGAGGGGAGACATGAGTAGCAGAGGAAAGAGAATTATCCGAAGAGTGCTCATCGGTACGCTCCTCGTGGTCTGCCTGACCTTTGCACCGAAAAACGAGAGTCATGCGCAGGAACGAATTCCCATACCACGGGTCGGTATCTCCATAGATGAGGCGCAGGAACCACGCGATGTTGCCCTTTCACTGGAGTTGCTGTTTCTCCTCACCGTACTGACACTTGCACCTTCAATCATCATATCGGTCACCTCCTTCACACGTATTGCGATTGTGTTCTCCTTCATAAAACGTGCGCTCTCAACACAGCAGGAACCACCCAATCAGATCATGATGGGGCTTGCCCTATTCCTTACCATATTCATCATGGCACCGACCATCAAAGAGGTCAACGATGTTGCAGTAAAGCCCTACTTCGCCAAGGAGATCAATGCGGAGCAGATGTTCCTGCGGGGCATGGGCCCGATCAGGGAGTTCATGCTCAGGCAGACGAGGGAAAAGGACATAGCATTGTTTCTACGCCTCGGAGATGTGGAACGGCCAAGAAATCAGGAGGAGGTGCCCACCTATGTTCTTGTGCCGGCCTTCATCATCAGTGAGCTCACAACAGCCTTCAAGATAGGGATGCTGCTCTTTATACCCTTTATTGTCATAGATCTCATCGTGGCCAGTACCCTTATGTCCATGGGAATTATCTTTCTGCCGCCGATACTCATTTCACTGCCCTTCAAGATCATGTTATTCATACTTGTAGACGGATGGCATCTGCTCACCTATCAGGTGGTTAACAGCTTCAGGTAGGGGGAGGAACACATGACTGTAGGATTTGTTGCAAATATCATAGGGCGGGCCGTGTTTCAGATACTGATTATTGCGGCCCCTATGCTGGGCACGGCGCTTCTTGTGGGGCTTACCATCTCAATTTTCCAGGCAACCACATCGATTCAGGAGCAGACGCTCACCTTTGTGCCTAAAATCGTGGTGGTGCTTGGATCACTCGTGGTGTTTGGAACATGGATCGTCAACAGTATGATCAATTTCACCATGAATATATTCGGGCTCATTCCGGACATGGTCAAGTAGTGAGACTGACACGCACTCGTGTGGGGCAGAAGACGAGAGGGAATGTGGATTTCTTTGTCGAGAACTTTCAGATCTTTCTACTCATACTCGTGCGTATGTTCGGCATGTTCGTGGTGGCCCCCTTCTTTTCGAGCGGGGTCATACCCTTTCGCATACGGGCTGTGCTCTCTTTCTATGTAACGGCCTGTGTGTTCCCGATGGTGGTGGGGACCATCGGAGGTATACCGGAGAGCATGTATGCATACATTTTGCTCATCGTATCCGAGGTCATCATCGGTATACTCATCGGGTTTTCGATCTCGATTATATTCGCGGCCTTTCAGCTTGCCGCACGCTTTTTCAGTTTTCAGATGGCCCTCGGTATCGCAGAGGTGGTCGACCCATTTTCACAGGTCGGCATTACGCTTGTGGGTCAGCTGTGGACGCTCATGGGCATCATGGTATTTATAGCCATTGACGGACCCCATCTGCTCATCATGGCAACCTTTGAGAGCTACAGCTCCATATACCTGTTTGATATTGTAAGGGACACTGTACCCATGTATCAGATGCTGATCAGGACCTTTGGGGCAATGTTTCTGGTTGCCTTGAAGCTTGCATTCCCCATACTGACTACCCTTTTTCTGCTTGCAGTTACGCTTGGGATGCTCGCAAAGGCAGCGCCTCAGATGAACATGTTCATGCTCGGGTTTCCAGTGCAGATCAGTGTCGGGTTCCTGATCATGATCGTGGTCATGGGCGGTATAGCGTTCGGTATGAGCTCAGCCCTGAACCATGCAATAAGCGATCTCATGGGATTTATACGGAGTTTTGGAGGAAGTTAGCAGTGCTCGACGAACAATTTTTTGGCGATCTCCCCTTCAGCTTTGATCTGCAGCTCTTTGCCGCTGAAGATGAGGGCAGGACCGAGGAGCCCACAGAGTATAAAAAGCGAAAGGCCCGTGAGGAAGGCAAGGTCGCCAAAACCCAGGAACTCCCGTCGGCACTCATACTTCTCTTCGGGTTTTTCATGATATTCCTGTTTTCAAAGGTCATTTATAAAAACCTGCTGGGAATGATGCAGCTCTATCTGGGTTCTGTTCAGCAGGTGGTGAGCTCCGGTGAAAACGTGGTCTTCCTGCTGCGTCCGATTCTGCCAATCATCGCAAAAATCATCGGTCCTATAATGGGAGTGGTGTTTATTGCGGCAATCATAGGAAACGTGGCACAGGTGGGCTTTCAGTTTTCCATAAAGCCGATTCAACCGGATATTTCAAAAATCAACCCGAACCCGATTCGCTTCTTTCAGCGGGTGCTCTTTTCCAAACTAACCGCGGTAAACCTTGGCAAGACCATTTTCAAGATAGCGACGATAGGGATGGTGGCATTCCTTCTGATAAGGAGGGAAACGGCCACCATTATGCAGACCATCGATATGGGGCTGCCGCAGGGGATGTACATCATCCTCTCAACGTCTTTCAAGCTTGTCATGATCGTAAGCGGCATATTGCTTGTTCTCTCGATCCCTGATTACATCTTTCAGCGAAGGCAGCACATTGAATCGTTGAAAATGACCAAGCAGGAATTGAAGGAGGAACGGAAACTGCTCGAGGGCGACCCGCTGCTGAGAGCGAGGATGAGGGAGCGTCAGCGTGCCTATGCCAGGAAACGGATGATGCACGAAGTGCCAACTGCTGACGTGGTCATCACAAACCCTATACACTATGCGGTTGCGTTGAAATATGAGGCACTGAAGATGAGCGCTCCCAGTTGTGTGGCAAAGGGCCAGGAGCTCATTGCCCAGCGTATCAGGAACATAGCTGAGGAGCATGACGTCCCCGTCGTAGAGAACCGACCCCTCGCGAGAGAGCTGTACCGTAGGGTGGAGATCGGTGACGAGGTGCCCGATGAACTGTTCACCGCTGTTGCCGAGGTTCTTGCATTTGTCTACAAACTCAGGCAGAAAGCAGCGGTGTGATGCTATCTATCTACTTATTATTTTAGGAATTATCCCGATAATTAACTATTAGGGGATAGTGAGAATACTAGGCCACTTTATCAGGAACATGCGATTGTTTCAGGGAGGGGAAAATGGCTGATCCGGTACCAACCAGGGTATGGTGGCAGCGAACCGATGTGCTTCTCGCCATAGGTGTCATTGTCATTGTGCTCATGCTCATCATCCCGATTCCTGCCATGCTGCTGGATTTCTTCATGGCGGTGAGCTTTGCACTCGCACTGATTACTCTCATCACCGTGATGTATATGAAAAAGGCGAGCGATCTCTCAGTCTTCCCCTCGCTTCTTCTCATCTCGACGGTATACCGTCTGGCGGTCAACGTATCGTCCACGAGGCTCATACTCCTCAAGGGACCGGCCTTCAACGGAAAGATCATCCGCGCCTTCGGTGAGTTCGTGGTAGGGGGCAATTACGTGGTGGGGATTATCATCTTTCTCATCCTCATTGCCGTACAGTTCATTGTAATTACCAAGGGAGCGACGCGTGTGTCCGAGGTCGCTGCCCGATTCACCCTCGATGCAATGCCCGGCAAGCAGATGGCAATAGATGCGGATGTGTCCGCCGGACTCATCACTGAGGAGGAGGCGATTCATAAGCGTACGGAGATACAGCGTGAAGCCGATTTCTACGGCGCCATGGATGGTGCAAGCAAGTTCGTGCAGGGCGACGTGAAGGTGGGGCTCCTTATCACGGTCATCAATATTGTGGGCGGACTCGTCGTCGGTATGGCCATGCGGGGGGAATCACTTCAGAGTGCCGTGCAGACCTACATCACGCTCGCCGTTGGTGACGGCCTGGTAGCACAGATCCCATCACTCATGATGTCAACGGCCACGGGTATCATCGTGACCCGGGCTGCTTCACACGATGACCTTGGCACCGAGCTTACCACACAGCTCCTGCGCCAGCCCCGCACCCTGTTCATAGGCGCTGGATTTCTCCTTTTCCTTGCAGTGCTTCCCGGTTTTCCGAAAATACCGCTCATCGTACTGGCGGGTATTCTGGCAGCCATGGGTATATATCTTCGAAGAGGAGCTCAGTTGGGTGTAATTTCTGAGGAGCTCAAACCCAGGAAGGAGAAGGAAGAGGCTGCCAGAGGCCCAGAGAGCGTGGTGGGGCTCCTGCAGATCGATCCGATTGCTCTGGAAATCGGCTATAATCTCATACCACTTGTCGATCCCGATCAGGGAGGTGACCTTCTCGAACGGGTGACCATGATCAGAAGACAGAGCGCAATCGAGCTGGGGCTTATATTTCCTCCCATCCGGATCCGCGATAATATGAAGCTCGACCCCAATGCCTACTCTGCCAAGATCAAGGGCGTGGAAGTCGGGAAGGGCGATATCAAGATGGGTAAATATCTGGCTATGAACCCCGGTACGGTCGAGGAGAAAATCGAGGGTGAGGAAACGGTTGAGCCGGCCTTTGGTCTGCCGGCCATATGGATCGATGAGGAAAACCGCCAAAGGGCTGAGCGTCTCGGGTACACTGTTGTCGATGCACCGTCGGTCATTGCCACACATCTCACCGAGGTTATCAAGTCCTATGCGAGCGAGGTTCTCGGACGACAGGATGTTCAGACACTCGTCAATTCTCTGAGCACCGATTACTCGGCAGTTGTAAAAGAGGTGAAGGATGCCGGAGCAAACATCGGTGATGTGCAGAAGGTATTGAAGGGCCTCCTGCGGGAGGGGGTATCCATACGGGACCTGGTCACGATCATGGAAACCATTGCCGATTACTTCCCAACGGTGAAGGACCATGATGAGCTCATAGAACTGGTGCGGCAGGCCCTTTCACGGCAGATCTGCCAGCAGTTCTCTGATGATGAGAAGAAGATAACGGTCATCACTCTCTCCAAGGAGGTTGAGGAGGAAATCAAGAATTCCATCGTCGATACGGAGAGGGGAAAACGGTTTGCCATGGAGCCGGGTTCGCAAAAGAAACTCCTTGAGAGGATTACCGAAGAGGGGACAAAGATCAGGCAGAAGGGTATGAAACCGGTATTTCTCACTTCTCCCGAGGTACGTTCACTGTTCAGAAGTATCGTCTCGAATGTCATTCCAAACGCAGCAGTGCTGAGTTCCTTTGAAATAGTGCCTGATATACGGCTCGAGGCTGTGGGCACCATTGCATTCTCATTGAGTGAGGAGAGCGTATGATTTACCGTATGTACAGGGCACCGACCTATAAGGAAGCGGTCGTCAAGGCGAAGATGGATCTGGGCTCCGATGTGTACATCATTGCCCGCAAGGAAGTGAAGGAGGGGGGGTTTTTGGGAATGTTCGCGACGGTCATGACCGAGATAACCGTGGCAAAGAATGAGGAAAAGAGTAATCAACAGGCCCACTCTGCACAACAAGGCGGTAGAGGTCAGACAACAGTGGGCATTCCGCCGGCGGAAGAGCCACAAACCGGTCAGGTTAATTCCACAGCCGCTCCGGCAATGTTGTCTGAGAGTTCTCTCGGCGAAACATCAGTAATGCGTGAACTCATGGAGATCAAAAGTCAGCTTGGGATAATACTTAACGAACACTCTGAAGAAGTTCCACGGGAATCACATGTACTTGAAGCTCTTCTGGACCAGCTCAGAAGCAACGATTTTTCCGAAGAGTATATAGAGCAGATGCGCAACAGGTTTGAGACCGAGCTTACACTCAAGGACATACAGGACCCCGAAACTGTACGCGAACAGTTGAAGAAGTATATTTTGGAAAACATACAGATCGGCGGTCCTATAACGGCGGGTAAGTCCTCACCCCGGATTGTGGTGCTTGTGGGACCCACGGGTGTCGGAAAAACCACTACCATTGCCAAGCTTGCCGCTTCTTTTGGTGTACTGCAGAAGAAAAAGGTGGAGCTCCTCACCATAGATTCCTATCGAATCGCAGCAATCGAACAGCTCGGGAAATATGCCGAACTCATGCAGCTTCCCTTTAGTGTGATCAATTCACGTGAAGAGTACAAGAATTCGGTCATGAACAGTAAGGCGGAAATCCTGTTTGTAGACACCGTCGGACGTTCTCAGAAGAACAATCTGGGATTAGCTGAACTTCGGGACATACTCGACGGAGTGAAATCGGAAATGGATATACATCTTGTACTCAGTGCAACCACGAAATACCGGGACGCTATGGACGTGATTACACGATTCAACCAGCTCATGTACACGAGCATTATCATCACCAAGCTGGATGAAACGAATACGGTGGGTCCGCTTTTAAGCATACTGGGGAACGGTAAAAAAATCTCCTACTTCACGACAGGACAGGGTGTGCCTGATGATATAGAGATTGCCCGAAAGGAGAAACTCTCCGAATTGATATCCTTTGATCCGGTGGGTGCTCGGTCGTCGGTATAATTCGAGGGAGGCTTTTATGAATCTTGATTATAACACTGTGAGGAAAGATCAGGCGGAACGGCTTCGATTGATCATGCAGGAGAAGAACGGACAGAGTGAGCCTCATCAGCGTCATGAACCCAGAATTATGACCATATCCTCCGGTAAGGGCGGTGTTGGAAAGACGAACATCGCCATAAATCTTGCGATTGCTTTTGCAGAGGTGGGGAAAAAGGTCGTGGTCATGGATGCAGACCTTGGGCTGGCGAATGTGAACGTTATACTCGGCATCATACCGAAGTACAATCTCTATCATGTGATTAAAAAACAGAAGAAACTGCGAGAGATCCTCGTCGATACGCAGTACGGTATACAGATCATTGCAGGTGCATCAGGTTTTTCCCAACTCGCCAATCTGAATGAGGAGGAGCGGGCGGCCTTTGTAGAGGGCCTGAAGGATCTTTCCTATGCGGATTATATCATTATTGACACTGCGGCAGGGGTTTCGCAGAACGTGCTGACCTTTCTCAAGGGAGCCGATGACGCCATTATCATTACAACCCCGGAACCGACCGCTATTACCGATGCTTACGGTATTATCAAGAGCATCACCACTGAGAGCAATAATGGACCGAGCATAAAGCTTGTGGTGAACAGGGTCCGCACTGTCATGGAGGGAAAAAAAGTTGCCGAACGGGTCATCAATATCGCAGGCCAGTTTCTGAATGTAAAGGTGAATAATATTGGATTTATATTCGAGGACAGTGTGGTGCAGCGGGCCGTGATCAAGCAGGACCCCTTCTACCGGAGTGCACCGAACAGCAAGGCGGCCCAGTCGATTAAACATCTCATGACCAGATTGGCCAATGTGGAATATGCCGAGTCGGGAGGGTTCGGTAAATTCCTGCGGAGTGTGTTCAGGGGAAAGTTCTGACCGTACTTAACAATTGATTTTTAAAATTGCTGGTGTATGTTAATAGTATGGATAAGCTTAATCTTGGAAAAGACCATAAAATTACGATGTTCTCGGCACTTGCAGCCTTCATCCTGTCGATGCTTATCGGGTTTATCTCAGGTAATCCGGGTGCGGTGGTGTTTGTACGTGCACTCATCTCGGCTCTCCTTTTCGGTGCGGTAATTTTAGGCGGTCTGTACCTCTTGCGAAGGTACATACCGGAACTTGAGAAGGGACCGGATGAGGCGGTGTCCGTGGCACACTCTGATGTCGGGAAGAAGGTCGATTACAGTGTGTCCGGAGAAGATAGGGCAGGAGAGCCGGCAGGGGAGATGCCGGTGCAGGAAGCAATGGCTGCTGCTCATACTGACACGGGAAACGCGGTACCCGGTACGGAGAAGGCATCAGTCCCCCTTTCTGAGGGGACCAAGCCCCAGGGCGAAACGGGAGACTCAGAGGAGGTATTGCAACCAGTGTCTGGTACGCCTGATGGTTCATCGTTGAATGATCTTGAAGGGATTACCCTGGAACCCTTTGAAGAAAATGGGAATGAAATCGGTGAGGAGCTTCCGTCACTTGACGAACTCTATAAAGAGCATGAACAGGAGTCAGTACCTGACATTGACACATCGGAAATTATATCGGCAGATACGTCTCTGGCTGTTGGTGATTATATAGAGGTGGGGAATGCCCGGATACCCTATGACCCGGAAGTGTTGGCAAAAGCCGTGAAGAAGGTGATGAAAGAGGATGAGTAGCAACGAAGAGTTAATAACAGAACTTGTGGCTTCTACAGGATGCGACCGTTTTCTTGCAGGCATGCTGTTGAAATTTACCAGCTGGGACCTCGACGGGGCACGGAGAATCATCGAGGCGGTACCGAAAGACATCTTCGCCCTGAAAATTAAGTTCATTACGCAGATTACCGGTTTTTTTGGTGCTCTTTTTCTGTCCTACGATGCCAAGAAAAGGGAGATTAAGCGTTATATTGCCATTATTACGGATGACAAGGAAATGGGACGCATTGATATTGAGAAACACTGGACAGAGTTTGAGGAAGAGCTTTATGCTCATGCACGGACAAAAAAGATCGATGGTCTCAAGGTCGATCAGCTCAAGAAGCGGATGGTGGGCGAGGAGTTTATCTCGAAACTAGCCAATGTATTAAAGGTAGGCAGACCGGTAAAGAAGGAACTTCTCAACAATATTCTGGTCGATGAGTTGTACAATATAGTCACCGATACAAATATTGCGGTGAAGTTCAATATCGAGATGACCGATGCCTTCGAGCTGAATAAGGGGAAAGACGTATCAAAGATAGGTGATATTACGGGAGAAGACCTGAATCCGGAGGAGGCCGATACTGAAATAGAGAGGCCGGAGCAGCGCGAACGGGTGGATCAGTCTCTCATTGTTCTTTCGGTCGATCCGGTGCTCTCACCCGTGAGTGGTACAAGTATACAGGACCTGGAATTCGGAGATGAGATACAGGTGCGGATCTCTGATGAGCGTGAAATCGCTGATTATCTCGCAGAGCTTCTCGGTGCAAAGGTTGATTCCATACGGGTTCCGATCTTCACGAAGATAATTGAGGTGAAGGAACTCGAAACAGGAAACCTGGGCGTGTTCACCCAATTCGGCCCTGGGATACTGGGTATGTTTAAAGTGCCCGAAGACGTAAAAATAGCTACCCGTGGTATTCTGGAGGAGGAACTCTCATCGGTTGAGAAGGGAAAGAGAAAGGAAGTCAATCCTCTCATCGTTGTTGGGGGTATCGTTACAGTACTCATAATTTTTATCGTACTCGTTTTAATATCTCGATGATGAGTGGAAATCCTTACCAGGAGTGGGAACGTGTTTGAAGGGAAGATCGAAGAGGAACTCTGGAAATCATACAAGAAAACGAAGGACCCCAAGATCAGAGAACACTTCGTGAATCAGTACGCCCCTCTGGTAAAGTATGTTGCCGGGAAGATAGCAATCGGTATGCCCCAGAATGTTGACTTTGATGATCTTGTCGGGTACGGTGTGTTTGGGCTTCTCGATGCAATTGATAAATTTGATCCTGACAGGCATATCAAGTTCAAGACCTATGCGGTAACAAGGATCAGAGGCGCCATTTACGACGAGCTCCGTTCAATAGACTGGGTCCCCAGATCAGTACGGCAAAAGGCAAAGGAACTCGAGAGAGTGATCGGCAGGTTGGAGAATAAGCTTGGGAGAGCTGCTACCGATGAAGAAATTGCACGGGACCTGGGAATCGACATGAAGGAGTTCCACACACTCATCTTGAAGCTTTCGGGTGCATCGGTGCTCTCGCTCAGTGATGTGTGGTTTGTGGGAGATGAGAGCGATCGAGTTTCCGTCATGGAGACCATTGAGAGCCCGAAAAGCCTGAACCCCGATGTGATTGTGGAGCGGGAAGAGATCAAGAATATCATTGTCTCGGCCATAAACGAGCTCCCTGATAAGGAAAAGAAGGTCCTCATTCTCTACTATTATGAAGACCTCACCCTCAAGGAAATCGGTGAAGTACTGCAGGTGACCGAGTCCAGGATCTCTCAGCTGCACACCAAGGCAATTATGAGGTTGCGAAGCAAACTCATGAACATTAAGAAGAGCATGGTAATATAGATGACGAGTTCATTTGAAAAACTTCAGGAAGCGCTCAGTGATCTCTCTTTTGATGTCGAGGGTGAAGCCAGTCGAAGTGAGATCGAAGTAGAGGGCAGCTCTATCGAGGAGTGCCTGGAAAACGCTGCTAAGCAGCTCGATGTGAACATCAGTGATCTCGAATACGAGATTCTCGATCATGGACGAAAATCGCTTCTGGGCAAGAAGAACTACCGACTCCTCATCAGGCTGGCAGAAGGATACGATGTGTTCAGTGAGGAGGAGCGGGTACAGACTGCTGAGAAGGATGAGGTGGTTGACCTCCGAAAAGATGCAGATGGTGCATACAAGATAAAGATTACGAGAATCGGCGTGATGCTCAAGGTGACGGCGCCTCGCGGTAAGGGCAGCAGGGTACGGGTAGAGGATGTGTTGCAGGCCATAAGTACGAAAGGTGTCTCGGAGTTTGACAAGTCCAAGGTGGCAAAAATCATCAGAGAATCACAGGGTGAATATGTAAAGATCAGTGACTGGGTAGCTGATGAGCGAAGTGATTCAAAGGTGGTTGTCGAAGTGTCCGATGATGAAATGAAGGCATTCATGACGGTGATACCCCCAAAGCCCCGGGGGCGGAATCTCGATATCGACGATGTGCTCGAGGCTCTGAACGATCAGGGGGCCGTTGTCGGCATAAAGCAGGAACTGATCAGCAGGTCCCTGGAGGATGAAGTGTACAATGTACCGGTGCTCGTCGCCGAAGGGCAGAAACCTCAGAACGGCGATGATGCGAAGATTAACTACAATTTCAGGATCGAGAAGAAGGTCCGCCTTCAGGAGGACGAGAAAGGACAGGTCAACTTCAAGGACCTGGACCTGGTCGAGAATGTAGTTGCCGGGCAGCTCCTGGCAACCAAGACCCCTGCAACCGAGGGGAAAGAGGGAAGAACGATCACAAACCGTATCCTGCCGGCAAAGAAGGGAAACGATGTTCCACTCAATCCGGGGAAAAACACCGAGTTGACTCCAGACGGTATGAGCATCATCGCGGCAATAAACGGGCAGGTTGTACTTTTCAACAACAAGGTTAATGTCGAGCCCATCTATGAGGTCAAGGGTGATGTTGATATACACACGGGAAACATCCTCTTTCTCGGGACTGTCATTGTAAAGGGAAGTGTGGAGGACGGGTTTTCCATCAAGGCAGCAGGTGACATCGAGATTATGGGGAGTGTCAGCAAGTGTCTTCTCGACGCAGAAGGTGACGTTCACATCAAGCAGGGCTGCATGGGGAAACTAGGGGGCAACATCAAGGCCGGTGGTTCCGTGTGGGCCAAGTTCCTCGAGCAGATAAGTGTCACTGCGGGGAAAAACGTATTTGTGCAGGACGGTATCATGCACTGCCAGGTAGACGCAACAGAGAAGGTCGTCTGTTTCGGGAAACGCGCAACTATCGTGGGGGGCAGGATACGGGCAGGTGAAATCGTGAATACCAAGACCCTCGGGTCCGTTTCGTTCACCGAGACCATCGTCGAGGTGGGGGTTGACCCAAAGTCCCGACAGCGGCTCTTCGATGTGGAGAAGGAGAAGACCGAGGTTGAGTCGTCCCTTGAGAAGCTGAACGCGAATATTACCACGCTCCAGTCGCAGAAGAAGGCGAGAAGGAACTTTGGAGAGGAGAAGGAGGAGCTCCTGAGCAAGATGCTGGCCTCCCGGGAAGAGCTCACCATACGACTCAACGAGATCAACGAGGAGATGAACGAGCTCAAGTCCTATCTCAAACTGCTCAAGACAATCGGTAAAGTCGCGGTTTCCAAGGAGGTGTTTCCCGGGACCAGGATTGCGATCAAGGATACCTATTACGATGTGACCAACGAGTTCAAGTATGTCACCTTTGTGCTCGACAGCGGCCGCATACGTATACGCAAGTATGAAAGTATAAATCTCGAGGCACTACTCGGGAAGAGGTACAGGTGAGATGGCAATACTGCCTGTTGACATCCAGGCGCTGTTCGTGAGGATGGACCACATCAGCAAGCTTCAGCAGGGGCAGCAGGAGGGTATTGCGATTGGGCAAGCCTTAAAGGCAAGTGAGCTCAGCGAACTTGCACAGGTCCAGTCGAGCCGGGTCAATCAGCTCCAGCCCCATCCGGACAACAACTCAAAGATTGAGGACGAGCAGAAGAAACAGCGTAAGCCTTCGCTTTCGCAACGCAGGAAAGGTGAGGGTAAGAAGCACTCAAGAGATAAGCACCAGTTTGACGACCCCTTGAAGGGAACCCATATCGACACTGAACGATGAGCCTGATACTCGTTTTAATAATCAACATTATCATCATCTTCATCGCCTTCGTCATACTGCACAGCAGAATCAGGAAGAGCAGCGCACCTTCACTTCTGCAACAGTACACCAGAGAAGTCGAGAACCTGATCGTGCAGCTCAACGCTGCAGTTGACGATGTGGTCAACGTGGCAGAAGACCGCATTGAGGAGCTCAAGGAAACAATCGAGCGGGCTGAGAAGCTGCTTAAGAACCCAAAGCTGAAGAAGCTTCAATCCTCCCAGAAGAAACCAGCAGCACGCAGCGAACCATCGGTTGGGATGCCCGAGATAGGGGATCGAGGAAACCTAGTCGAACGAACAAGGCACCTGGTGAGCATGGGCCACAGCAAGGAGGAGATTGCCCAGATCTTGGGTATCAACCGTGCGGAAGTGGACTTTCTGGAATCCCTGAGCAGGAAATAAATACATTGGGAACCTACTCTCCTCTTACAGGTACCGGACGTGCGTGAAGTATGCGCGCGCCTGTCAGATCAGGATGCCCCGAGCTTCACATCTATAAAATGCTTGACTGAAAATGAGTTTCTAGTAAATTTGATTACTGCAATCGAGCCCGGGTGGTGGAATTGGTAGACACGCTAGCTTGAGGGGCTAGTGCCCGTTTGGGTGTGCGAGTTCAAATCTCGCCTCGGGC
>CBFDDP010000035.1:0-24052 GCA_965603595.1 uncultured bacterium | reverse complement strand
CTCAAACAGCCTGACCCTCTTTTCATAGAGAAGATCACTGTATTTCGCCTTTTCCTTGATGACAATGAAGGTGATGTCGTCATTCTGCGGTTGTCCCCGGGTAAAGATGCGTATATCCTCCATCAGCCGATCCGCAAACTCCTGCGGTGAAGCCATGTGGTGTTCTTTGATCAGTTCGAAGAGCCGCTCCTCGCCGTATGCATCCCTCTCCGGATTCATCGCCTCGGTGATACCGTCCGTGTATACGAAGAGCAGATCATCCTTGCTGAGGCTGAGCCTCTCGTTCTTGATGTTTTTTTTGAATAACTTGGTGTCCCCGATGTTAAGGCCTATGGGGAATCCCTTGGGGTTCATCCTGAAGAGCTGATCGGTTTTCCCGCGGTAGAGTATCATGGGTGTGTGGCCGGCACTGGCGTAGTTTATGACCCTCCTCCTTGAGTCGAGGATAATGTAGAAGAGGGTCATGTACATACCCTTCTTGAACTCACCGTCCAGGTTGTAATTGATTTTCAGCAGCACCTCGGCGGCGCTCTTCTCACCACGAGCTTCCAGCCTGAGGGCGGTGCGGACGATGCTCATGACAAAGGCACCGCCGATGCCCTTCCCCGACACATCTCCCACCGCCATGCCCACCGCATTTTCGTCCACCTCGAAGAAGTCGTAGTAGTCACCGCCCACCTCCATGGCAGCGTCGTATTGCGCAGCGATCTCATATCCCTCGGATTCCGGAACATGTTTCGGGAGCAGGGTGTGCTGTATGCCCTGTGCGAGCTGCATCTCACGTTTGAGCCGGGCCTGGTCGGTGAGCCGCACCTGCGAGGTTTGTATCTCCCGCATCATCCGGTTGAAGGCGGTGGATATCTCGGCAAACTCCCCGATACCGGTGAAGTGGAATCCTCCTGCCGTGCCCTCTTTCCCGATCCTGTCGATCTCCTCGGCAATCTTCTTGATAGGCGCAACGAACATGTTCCCGAGAAAGTAGATACCGATGATGCCCAGCACCCAGAACAGCCCGATATAGGTTGCGATTCTTCGTCTGTTCTGCCGCATGCGGACGATGCGCATCATCTCGTCCTTTTGTATGGTGAGAAACACCTTGCCGATCATCTGGTCCGCGATCCTGATCGGCATGGAAAAGAACAAGCTGACGTCCAGTACCGGGTCAATGTACTCCTGTATAAGGTGCACCTGATTCTCAAGGGGGATTATTCCATCGGGAATGCTGTACTGCTGTCCCATGTTCTCAAGCATCATGTCCGCAAGGATGAAGCCTTCTATGTTCGTAACCGTGAGCCTCCTGAACTCCTTGTGTTCCTCAGCGATCTCGAATATCATCTCCGCGAGAAAGATTTCCCGTTCATTCAGGATGTGATCAACGCTTGCAGTTGAGAAGTTGCGCAGCGTGGAAACGGTGTTGTTGATGTATTGATGCCGGAGCGTATTGAGCTGTGACTGTGTCAGGAGGTAGAAGGTTCCAACCGTAATGAGCGTTATGATCAGCGTGGAGATGAGAGCAAACCGGACCTTGATCGTCATCTGAGTGGGGTGGAGATTTCTCTTCATATTTTGCCAGAGAGATGGGCGCCGTTCGATCTTATTGCTCAGCGTGAGTATGTTGCTGTTTCCCACTCGTTCGTACTGCGCCGATTCGTTCAGTTGACGTACCAGATAGATCCCGAACCCCCCCCTTCGCTGATCATTGATGTACATGTTCAGATCGGGGTCTACCACTGTGCTGTAGTCGAAATGTCTGCCGTTGTCGATGATTCGTGTAACAACCGAGTCTACCTGTCTGGTTATTTCAATTCGAATGTTTCCCGGTGTCCGCCTGTCCTCGTAGGCGTACTTGATAATATTGGTGCAGATTTCATCCAGGGACAGTCGGAACCCGTTGACCTGGCGCATGTTGTACCCGAATTTCTCGCCATACTTTTCTGCAAAATCGCGCACCTTGGTGAGGGACTTCTTTTCTGCGGGCAGGGTGATGGAAATGGTTTTTCCTACTCTCAAAAGCTGGGCTCCCCATACTGAACTAACACCCCTCTATTGTTACATAAAATGAGTAAAAATGGAATATGATCAGGGAAAATATTTTAGTTTAATGATGAAATTTTTATAGAATTGAAGAAATTCTTGTGGGTATGTATATGAGCATGTATGAATCGGCAGACAAACCTGTCGATTGTGCTCTTTTCATAACTGTAGTATCATAGGAGCGATATGATCAATGATTCTGTTTTGGAGAGATACATGAAGATTTCAAAAAGCAACGTATCCAGTATGGGTGCTCCCTATTCTATCTGTTATGGAAGATTGGGCGGTGAAAGGATTATTGTAGCTGGCTCCGAGTCCATAGGTGGTGAGTTTACCCTGTATGCCGGAGAGGAATACAGGCCAGTTCCTGTCGCAGAGGGTTTGGGTGGGATCATGGCGATTGTCCTTCTGGAGCTTTCAGGTGTGCCCACCATCATTACAGCCGAGGGGCTCCACCCCAACTTCGTTACCAAAGATGCGGGTGCTTCGCTCTACACGGCTGAAAATGGTGTTAGTGGGCCCTGGGAACGGCACCGGGTGGCGGACTTTCCCTACATACACAGGATTGCACTGGTTACTGCCAATGGTGCGAAGACGGTGCTTGCCGCAACACTGTGCGGAGAGAAGAAGGACAAAGATGACTGGACATCCCCGGGTGCAGTCTATGCGGTTCAACTGCAGAACAGCAGGCCACCCTTTGAGGTGAGAACCGTTTCGATTCTGGACGGACTGAGGAAGAATCACGGCATGTTCGTACAGAGAAGGAATGGCAGGGAAACCGTGTTTGTAAGCGGTGAGGAGGGCCTCTTCACCATCAGTGTACCTTTGGAGAAGGGTGAATGGGTCATTGAAAAGATACTCGATGAGCCGATCAGCGAGCTTGCGGTCTTTGATCTGGATGATGATGGTGAGGACGAGATTGTAGCCATACAGCCCTTTCACGGTGACATGGTGTGTATATACAAGAGGAGAAGGGAGGGGTGGTCACGCGTGTTTGAGACGGGGACTGAGCTTGGACACGGCATCTGGGTCGGAAAGATAGGGGGAGTGAAGGGGTTTGTGCTTGGCTCTCGGGCAGGGAAGCGGGATTTCTGCTTGTATAGCATGGAAGCCAGCGGTACATGGAAGATGAAGAAGCATGTCATTGATAGAGGAACTGGAACCGCACAGCTCGACGTGATACATGAGAAGGATCATGACCTGATCGTCTCGACCAATAACTACACCAACGAAATAGCCCTGTATACAGTGAAATGACATGGTAAAAGTGCTTGACAAAGTAGCCCCCTCTCTTTAAAATAACCTGTTAAATGTAGGATGTTTGATGTTTCCTATGGAGATAGGCCTCAGCAGCTACACCTGGCCCTGGGCAGTGGGCAGGGAAGGGCATGAGCCTGTAAACCCACTCGATACCCTGGCCATGCTTGAAAAGACGAAGGGCTACGGCGTATCGGTTTTGCAGATTGCGGATAATCCCGCTCTGCACCTCATGGATGAGGAAGAGCTCGATGAGATTGTACGAACCGCAGACTCCTACGGCATTGCCCTCGAGGTCGGTACCAGGGGTATCGAGCCCGCGCATCTGATGCGATACCTGGACATTGCACAAAAGCTTCACTCGAGCATTGTTCGGTCGATCACCCACGAGGTGGATGACGGGGCGATTGCATGCATTCGCGAAGTTCTTCCAGAGTACGAGAAGGCGGGTGTATCCATAGCCCTGGAAAACCACGATGAGCACCGTACCGATGAGCTCGCGGCCTTTCTCGACCGTATCGGAAGCCCCTCTGTGGGTGTGTGTCTGGATACGGTGAACTCCTTCGCGGCACTGGAAACACCCGAAAGGGTGGTGCAAAACCTTGCGCCCTACACCCTCAACCTCCACGTCAAAGACTTCGAAGTTGTGCGGTTTGGGAGCGAACTTGGTTTCTCCATTGTGGGGTGTCCCGCGGGGCAGGGGAGGCTTGATGTGGAGTGGACAGTGGGCTACTTGAAAGACAAGGGTCGAAGCCCCAATGTCATACTGGAGCTCTGGACACCCTACACTGAAACCATCGAGAAAACCATTGCGCTCGAGGAGGAGTGGGCTAAGATAAGCATTCAGTATCTGAAGAGTGTTACTATATGACAAAAGCTATACTGGGGGGAGAAGCATGGCTATTGATGAGAAGAATGACACGGTAACGATAATGGGAGCCGGCGGCAAGATGGGCCTCCGTATCCTGAACAACCTGGTGAAAACCGCATACAACCTGCTGCTCTGTGAAGTAGGAGAGCGTGGTATCAGATTAATCGAGGAGAAGGGTTTATCAGTGACTGCGATAGAGGAGGCGGTCGGCCAAAGTGACTTCATCATCATGGCGGTACCCGATGCGATACTGGGAAAGATTTCCCAGGACGTGGTGCCGCTTATGAAGGCCGGTGCCACATTTATCCTCCTCGATCCTGCAGCTGCATATGCGGAGGAGATTGCGCTGAGAGATGACTGCACCTTCGTGGTGACCCATCCCTGTCATCCGGGACTTTTCACCGAGCAGGAGACGCCCGAGGCCAAGGCCGACATGTTCGGCGGTGTGGCGGCAAAACAGGACATCGTCATAGCACTCCTTCAGGGCAAGGATGAGCAATTTCAGATTGCAGAACAGATCTGCAAGCAGATGTTTGCACCCGTTGTCAAGGCCCACCGCATTACGGTGGAGCAGATGGCCATACTGGAGCCTGCCATGGCTGAAGTAGTGGGGGCCTCATGTGCAACACTTTTAAAGGAAGCCTTGGATGAGGCCGTACGATGCGGCGTGCCCGAGGAGGCTGCTTCGGCCTTCATGTTTGGTCATCTGAAGATCATGCTAGCCATTGTCTTCAAGAGCACCAACCCCTTTTCAGACGCCTGCTACCGGGCTATCGAATATGGAACAGAGAAAATATTCAGGGAGAACTGGCGGGACGTATTCAAAAAGGAGGCCATACAGGAGGTGCTCGATCGCATGCTCCATCCGAAGGATTGACGGGTATCGAATATGAGTAATGATCATGAACAGCACGACGTGTTCAGAGCCGACAAGCTGGAATCGGCCGTTGACCGTGTCCTGAACGTCTTCAAGGAGGCACTTATCACGGGGAAACTCGTGCCAGGCGACCGCCTTCCCTCAGAGATCGAGCTGAGCCAGAGCCTGTCGATAAGCAGGGGGTCCATCCGTGAAGCCATGAAGATCCTGGCAGCCTTCGGTATCGTGGAGATACGCCGCGGTGACGGTACCTATATTGCCAAATCGGACCACAAGGTCATTTTCGATCCCCTTCTCTTCAGTCTCATTCTGAGCAACGCCAACGTGAAGGAGCTCGTAGAGCTGAGGGAGCTGATGGAGTTTGCCATCGTCAAGCTCATCATTGACAATGCGGGAGAAGCGGAGCTGCACAGTATTGAGAGAACGATAGTCCAGATGGAAGAGCTCATAGAGAGGTATGGGGAGATCGGTGTCGACGAGCTCGTTCAGTCAGACCTGGACTTTCACAGGGCTCTGGGCGATGCGGCACAGAACAGGCTCGTTGAAAAGATATACGATTTCGTGATGGACTTTTTTGCACCTTCCATTAGGATTACTCATGAGAACGAGCGGGGGGGACGCAAGGCGCTCTTCCATCATCAGAAGATCTACGCGACCCTGAAAAGCAGGAACGTGGAAGAGGCGATCGAAGCGGTTGAAGGGTCGATCGTTGCCTGGAAGGAGCTCTCGCACACAATGGGAGGGGAGGAAATCAACATGTGAATCGCCACAGTGTGGTTCAAAAAATCTTTATGGAAAGGGAGGAAGTACAATGCGAACACAAAAAGTGAGAAAACTGATTATTCTTCTCGCTGCAAGCCTCTTGGTTGTCGGCCTGTTCATACAGTTTGGACTGGCAGGCAGCGGCAAAGAGGAACCTGAACAGG
This sequence comes from uncultured bacterium, assembly GCA_965603595.1. Taxonomy (GTDB): domain Bacteria; phylum Spirochaetota; class B62-G9; order B62-G9; family DRHN01; genus JAGLSF01. The sequence goes on along the minus strand of CBFDDP010000035.1, from coordinate 18,087 downwards.
TGATCATCGAAAAGGAGGTCATGGTTTCAGGGCCCTTCAGTTCTGCTGCGAGGGCGGTTGCGGAGGCAAAGAAGTACTCCGGAACGACCCTCAACGTGGTGTGGGAAGCCGGTCTTCAGTCGCAGGACCCGCTCACCATGGGTCCAAGGTGGGAGGATCTTACGGGGATCAAGATCAAGGTCATTGAGATGTCCTACAACGACATCTACTCAAACCAGCTTCAGGATCATCTGACGGGCGGGAGCTCCTATGATGTGATTACCTTCTCCCCGCTCTGGCTCATCGACTTCGTCAATGTTGGAGTCGTGGAGCCGATCAACTCCTACATGGACAAGTACATGAACAAAGCTGATATGGACGATTTTCTTGACGTGTACAAGTCCGAGGGGTATGCGCGTATGGGTAACACCTGGTACGGACTGCCCGATGATGGTGACGTCTTCGTTCTCTACTACCGGAAGGACCTGTTCGAAGATCCGGAAAACATGGCAGACTTCAAGGCTTCATACGGGTACGATCTTGGCCCGCCTGAGACCTGGGATCAGTTTGACGACATCGGCAACTTCTTTACCGACAAGTTTGCGCCCGATCTCTACGGCGGTGCGATTCAGCGCCTGGAGGGGCAGGTGTACTCCTGGTGGATGGGCGCCTTCAGCGGCAATGGAGGGAAGTTCTTCGATCCCAACACCATGAAGCCTGGCATAAACAGCGCAGCTGGTATCAAAACGCTGCAGCAGATGGTTGATCAGAACAAATGGATGCCACCCGGTGTTGAGAAGTGGGGCTTTGTGGAGATACTGAGCGCTTGGATGGACGGCAAGGTAGCTATGGTCATCACATGGCCTCCTATTGGGAGATGGTCGGCAGGATACGGCGCGACGGTCGAACAACTGGCATGGGTACCGACTACGAAAGTCGCGGGCAAGGTGGGCTATGTGCCTCCGCCTGGACGCCCGACACTGGCAGGCGGATTCTCGCTGGGTATCTCATCCGACAGCAAGAACAAGGATGCAGCCTATCTGTTTATTCAGTGGATGAACAGCCCCGAGATCAGCCTCCAGCGGGTCATGCTTCCCTATGCCCTGCGTGACCCCTTCAGGATCTCGCACTTCGAGTCGCCGCTCTACGCATCGTTGTGGCCGCAGGCCCCGGAGTACCTGCAGACGCTCGAGGATGGTGCGCTGAAGGGTCAGTTCGAGCTCGGCATTCCCGGGGCACGCGAGTATGCAGAGTCGGTCGATAATGCCTGCACGTCTGCATTTGCAGGCACTTCTCCGAAAGCCGCTCTTGACAATGCTGCCAAGAGTTGGAAGGAAATAACAGAGCGCCTGGGAACAGATGAGCAGAAGAAGAATTACGCGGTGTGGCTCAAGGGTCCTTGGAACAAGGAAGGGCCGAAGTAAGAGGAATACAGGAACATCAAGGTAAGAGACGTGCTCCCCGCAGTCTGCAAATCTGACTGCGGGGAGTGTATATAGCGCAGCCTTTTGCCACAGATGAAGTTTAAAAAATATTCGCGCGATACTTCATAAAAGGTTTGCGTATTCTACGCAAGAGATTCAGAGGAAAGCATACTGTGGAGGTACACATGGATCGGGGGGTAGAGGCTGCTTCAGCAGGAGCGAATACGGTGGGAAAGAGGGCTTTTTGGACCTATAAACGGAAAAAGCGGATCATGCCATGGCTCTTTGTTCTGCCATGTATCGTCATCATTCTGCTCGTTACCATCTTTCCAACGATTTATTCCTTCGGGCTCAGTTTCACGAAGTGGGAAATCTCTCTTCCCAACAGACCTTTCATCGGTTTTGGCAATTATGTTGCGCTGTTCAAGGATGCACGGTTTCTGCACTCCATACTCATCACTGCGATTGTGGTTTTTGTCGGCGTCGGCATCGAGATGGTGCTGGGGTTTGGTCTCGGGCAGATCCTCTCGGTGAAGATGAAGGGGAAGCGCATCTTTGTTGCGGCGCTTCTCCTACCTGTCATGGTCATGCCGGTGGTTGTGGGGTATACCTGGCGTTTGCTCTGGGATGCCATGTACGGCCCTATCAATCAGATTATCGGGTGGATCATCGGCAGGCCTTTTACCTACACATGGCTTGCGAAGACATGGTCTGCAATCTTTGCCATCCTCGTGACGGAGATCTGGCAGTGGACGCCCTTCATGTTTCTCGTGTTCCTCTCCGGAATCGTTTCCCTCGACCCCGAGATATTCGAGGCTGCAGATATTGACGGAGCATCAGGATGGGACAAGCTTCGTTATCTTACTATTCCGCTTCTACGGCCCATAATCATCGTAGCGCTGCTCATTCGCGGACTGGATGCGCTCAAGTTCTTTGATGTCATTTTTGCCCTTACAGGCGGAGCACCGGGTAGTTCGACGGAGACCATATCATTCTACATCTACAAAACGGGGTATCAATTCTTTCGACTCGGGTACGGTGCAGCTGCATCCTTTATTCTTCTCATAGCGTTGATCATCATTCTGACCTATCTGTTGAAGCTGTTTAAAACGGTTGTCGAATAGGGGTTGAAACCATGGGTGTGCAGGCACGAAGAAGACTATCAATGACGGGACGATATATCACTGCCATAATAGCACTCATTTTCTTCCTCTTTCCTATTGTATGGATTTTCTTAACTGCTTTCAAAACGGGCGATGAGTTTTATCACAGCCCACCTGTATGGATCCCTCACACTCCAACACTGAGATCCTTTGCCCATGTAATAGAGACGGGGGGTCTAAGATCACTTATAAACACCCTTGTCATCGCCGTTTCAGCTACAGCGCTCTCTTTGCTCATCGGTTCCATGGCGGGCTATGGGCTGGCCCGGTACAGGGTGGGGGGTAATAATTTACCCTTTTTCATACTTTCCCAGCGTTTCATGCCGCCGGTAGCCGTTATATTCCCCTTTTTACTTTTGTTTAAAACACTCAAATGGGTTGATACCTATCAGGCCCTGATTCTCATATATCTCACGTTCAATCTCCCTTACGCGGTCTGGATGATGCGGGGATTCTTTCAGGAAATTCCAACTGTAATAGAGGAGTCAGCACTTGTTGATGGGTGTTCACCTTTCGGGGCATTCTGGCGCATTGCGATGCCATTGGTCAAGCCAGGTCTGGTCGCGACAGGGGTATTCTGTTTCATATTCAGCTGGAGCGAATTTTTTTTTGCCGTCTGTCTGACACGGTCTGAAGCCATAACTCTTACGGTACATCTGGCTAACTTTTTTGGAAAGTACATGGTGCAGTGGGGACATATAGGAGCATTATCCGTTGTGGCGATGTTACCTTTGTTTTTTTTAAGTTTCTTTGTACAGCGTTACCTGGTTCGCGGTCTTACACTGGGAGCTGTAAAATAGGGAAGGGGTGAGTACCATAGGTATACAGGCAAGAAAAAGACTCTCTATGACATGGCGGTATATCATCGCTATCCTGGCACTTGTCTTTTTCCTCTTTCCGATTGTATGGATATTCCTGACGGCATTCAAAACAGGGGATGAGTTTCTCCACAGCCCACCGGTGTGGATACCGCACTCTCCGACGCTGAGATCCTTCGCCCATGTTATAAAAACGGGCGGGCTGCGCTCGCTCATGAACAGTCTCATCATATCCATCAGCACCACAGGGCTCTCGCTTCTCGTCGGCTCTCTTGCCGGATACGGGCTTGCGCGCTTCAAAGTGGGGGGAAGCAATCTGCCCTTTTTCATCCTGTCACAGCGGTTTATGCCTCCCGTGGCCGTCATCTTTCCCTTTCTTCTCGTATTCAAGGCACTGAAATGGGTCGACACCTATCAGGCTCTGATTATCATATACCTTACCTTCAACCTGCCCTATGCAGTGTGGATGATGCGCGGTTTTTTCCAGGAGATACCGACTGTCATCGAGGAGTCAGCTCTTGTGGACGGGTGCTCGCCCTTCGGGGCGTACTGGCGCATAGCGCTTCCCCTCGTGAAGCCAGGCCTCGTGGCAACGGGTGTGTTCTGTTTCATATTCAGTTGGAGCGAGTTTTTCTTTGCGGTTTGCCTGACACGATCGGATGCTGTAACTCTCTCGGTTCATCTTGCAAATTTCTTCGGCAAGATGATGGTGATGTGGGGTGAAGTGGGTGCACTTTCGGTGATGGCCATGATTCCCCTGTTCTTCATGAGTTTTGTGGTGCAGCGCTACCTCGTACGGGGACTGACACTGGGGGCAGTGAAGTAGGAGGACATACATGGATATATCTCGCGATATGCATCTTGAAATGTTTCGTAGAATGGTCCGCATCCGTGAGTTCGAGCTCACGGCGATCGATCTTTTCAAGCGCGGGCAGGTGAAGGGAGCGGTGCATCCCTACATCGGACAGGAGGCCTCAGGCGTGGGTGTGTGCATGGCGCTGAAAAAGGACGACCTCATAGCCGGTACCCACCGGAGTCATGGCCACAACCTTGCAAAGGGTGCGGACTCGGGAAAGATGTTTGCAGAGATCCTGGGCAAGGACACGGGCTATTGCAGGGGCCGGGGAGGGTCCATGCATATCGCCGCTTTCGAAACGGGAAGCCTCGGCGCACTTGCAGTCGTGGGCTCGGGTATTCCCATTGCCGTGGGTGCGGCGCTGGGATTCAAGATGCAGAAACAACCGAGGGTTTCCGTCCCCTTCACCGGGGATGCGGGCATCAACACGGGAAACTGGCATGAAAGCCTCAACATGGCTTCCATATGGGACCTTCCCATCGTGTTCGTGCTCGAGAACAACCAGTACGGTGTTTCAACGAACATAAAGTACAGTACAAACATCGATGATCTATCCATCAGGGCACAATCCTACGGTATTCCCGGCGTGCGCGTCGACGGATTCGATGTTCTTGCGGTATACAGGGAAGCGGTGAAGGCTGTGGAGCGGGCCCGTAACGGGAGGGGGCCGACACTTTTGGTCACCGAGTCGTACCGGTTCGAGGGACACTATGCCGGAGAACCCGAGGTGTACCGTGATCGCGCGGAGGTTCAGGAATACCGAAAAAAGGACCCTATTCCACGGTTCAGAAAGGAGCTCATCTCAGAGAAGATTGCAAAAAAGGATGAGCTCGATGCAATTGACAGAGAGATAGAGCAGGAGATGGCCGAGGCGGTACGGTTTGCAAAGGAGAGTCCCGAGCCCGATCCTGCCACTACCATGGATTATATCTACGCGGATTGAAAGGGAGAGCGCGTTATGGCAAAGGTTGAGAGGGATGCAACGTCGCTGGGTGTGACAAGCCCGACCATGTCCGCTGATCTAATCGTTCAGGTCGCCGAGGGGACACCGTCAAAGGAGATGTCCTATCAGGAGGCCATCCGCGAGGCACTGCGGGAGGAGATGGAGCGCGATGAGCATGTTTTTCTGCTGGGGGAGGACATCGGGAAGCACGGCGGGGCCTTCGGTGTGACGAGAACGCTGTTCGATCAGTTCGGGCCCGAGCGCGTGAGAAATACACCCATTTCGGAAAACACGATCGCGGGAACCGCTACCGGCGCTGCACTGGTGGGTATGCGTCCGGTTGCGGAGATCATGTTCATCGATTTCTCGGGTCTCGCCATTGACCAGATCTGCAATCAGGCCGCAAAGCTCCGTTTTATGACCGGCGGGCAGTGCAAGGTTCCCTATGTCATACGGATGCCGCAGGGTGGAGGGGCGGGCAAGAGCACGGCTGCCCAGCATTCGCAGAGCCTGGAGGTCTGGTATGCGCATATTCCCGGATTGAAGGTGGTGCATCCCTCCACACCCTTTGACGCAAAAGGACTGCTCAAGGCGTCCATACGGGACAACAATCCCGTTATTTTTCTTGAGCACAAATTTCTCTACTCCTTTCGCGGTCTCGTTCCAGAGGAGGATTATGTGCTCCCCCTGAGCAGATGCGACATCAAGAGGGAGGGGTCCGATGTAACGGTCGTGACCTCGGGGTACATGGTATGGCACGCCATGATGGCAGCAAGCCTTCTGGAGAGCGAGGGGATCAGTGTGGAGGTCGTGGACGTTCGTACCATCAGCCCCCTGGACGAGGAAACCATCGGTCTCTCGGCAAAGAAGACGGGACGGGTCGTGATCGTGGCGGAGGCCTGCCGTTCCTACGGTCCCACCGGAGAGTGGGCGATCGTGGCCATGGAGCACGCCTTTGAGTATCTACACGCTCCCATCATCCGTGTGACGGGACGAAACTCTCCCATTCCCTTTGCAGACAGCATTGAAAAGGGTGTATGGCCCACCACAGAGGATGTGGAGCAGGCCATTCGAGAGGTGATGAAGTACTAGGGTATCTGTTGGAGGAAGTGGATGGCAGTTGAGGTGTACATGCCCAAGATGTCCGATCACATGGAGTCGGGGGAGATCATCGAGTGGCTCGTGTCTGAGGGCGGGCAGGTTGAGGAGGGGCAGCCAATCATCGAGGTGATGACCGACAAGGTAACCGCTGAAATCGAGGCGCCGGCATCGGGAATACTGCTGGGCATACGAAGGGGTGTTGCAAAGGGTGCGGAGGTGCCGGTAGGCGAGACAATTGCCTATATCGCGGAGAAGGATGAAGAGGTGCCGGAGCTGCCGCCGCTTCAAGGGGGCGGGGAGTCTGCTGCTTCGGTTGATAGGCCGGTGAGTGGGTCCGCTGCTGCAGGTGAAAAGCCGAAGCATGAGGATACTGCAGCTGATACACTTCAGGGTACCGGAAAACCAGGTATCGATGCTATGTGCGGGATTGATGCCACGCCCGTGGCCGTTAAAACAGCAAAGAAGTACGGCATCGACATCAACAGTGTTGCGGGGAGTGGTCCCGGGGGTAAGATACAGAAGCAGGATGTGCTCGCCATGGTGGAGATGCAGAAGGTACAGGCAGCTCCTCCCGGGAGTGTGAAGGCCTCGCCTGTCGCACGCCGGAGAGCGCGGGAGCTCGGCGTGGACCTCTCTCTTCTTCACGGTACAGGCCCGGGCGGTATTGTGCGGGAGAGTGATGTGGACCTCTTCTATAATAAGCAGGGTGCGGGTGCAGTGGGAGCTGCAAAGTTTATCGAGCTCACATCCATTCAAAAGATTACGGGGGAGCGCATGAGCTACTCCGCTTCCACCGCTCCGCAGTTCTCCCTTTCCGTACAGGCTGAGGTCGAGAAGCTCATGTGTATTCGGGACGTCATGATGGAAAGGGTAGAAGCGGGGTCGGGACGCCGCCTGTCAGTCACCACACTTCTCATAAAGATCGTTGCCGAGGCGCTCCGGCAGTATCCGCGGGCCAACGCATCCTTTGAGTCGGGAAGGATACGGCTGTACCGGGACATCAACGTCGGTGTTGCCATGGGAACCGAGGAGGGGCTCATCGTACCCGTTGTACGCGGCGCCGATCACAAGTCGATCCAGCAGATCAATGCTGAGATGAAGGCATTCGAGGAAAAGGCCCGCAGGATAAAATTCAGCGGTGGGGACCTGGAGGGCGGTCATTTCACCATCACCAATCTTGGCATGTACGGGATCGATCGCTTCAACGCCATTGTCAATCCACCGCAAAGCTCCATTCTTGCGGTCGGGCGAATCATCAATACGCCGGTCGGTACCGATGAGGGGACCATCGTGCTGCATAATCTCATGAATCTGACTCTGTCGGTGGACCACCGGTGCATGGACGGCATACAGGGGGCTCGATTTCTCACACTCATACAGGGGCTGATCGAGAAACCTGAAATCTTTGTGAACGGGGGAGCGCATGCGTCTTGAGAACAGGGTCGCGATCGTAACCGGTGGCAGCGCCGGCATTGGACGGGCGACAGCTCTGCTCTTCAGCCGTGAGGGCGCCCGGGTGGTGGTTTCAGACTGCCATGAGGACGCCGGGATGGAAACGGTCCGGTCAATCGAAGAGTCGGGAGGTGACGGGCTCTTTGTCCCCACCGATGTGTCGAAACCCGATCAGGTGCAGGCCATGGTTGAAAGGGCCCTGCACGAGTACGACGGCATCGACATACTGTTTAACAACGCGGGCATCCTCTTTATGGGAACCGTCCTCGAGACGGATCTGAAAAACTGGACGAGGGTGATGGACATCAACCTGACAGGCACCTTTCTGTGCAGCAGATCGGTACTCCCCCACATGATCGAGAGGGGCGGTGGTTCCATCATCAACATGACCTCATCCACAGGCGCCCATGACGCAGCACCCAACATTGCGGCCTATGTGGCCTCCAAGGGAGGGGTGGCCCTGCTCACCAAGTGCATGGCCATAGACCATGCGAAGGACAAGGTGCGTGTCAATGCCATCGCTCCTGGACCCACCGACACGGACATGCTGCGCGACAATCTCACCCGGGAGCAGCTGGAGGCATTCCAGAACACATTCCCCATGAAGAGGCTCGGCAAGCCCGAAGAGCTTGCCCACGCAGTACTCTTTCTCGCCTCGGACGAAGCCTCATTTGTGACAGGTGCAATCATAGCTGTTGACGGCGGGCAGACTGCCCAGGTATGATAGAGTGAGTGTGCATGTATCGGCTCACAACGGTCAGCATAGAAAAAGGTAGGGACCTATCCTGCCCGTGGTATGTGTAAACTTTGAAATGACAGGGTGAAAGAGGAGGACGCAATGATCTTTGCAAAAGATCTCAGTGTGCCGGAAGGTCCCGTGCTGCTGGCGGACAATAGCTGGGTCGTGGTTGAAATGGGACCCGATCGCGGGTGTGTTACTCACATAAGCGCTGACGGGAAGACGAAGCGTGTCATTGCAGAGACGGGCCGCCCGAACGGGCTTACCGTCGACGATGTGGGAGTGATCTGGGTGGCTGAAACGACCACGCCTTCCCTCCTGCGGCTTATCATGGACGGGCAGAAGGATGTATACATGACGGCCTGTAACGGCGAGAAGTTCCTCTTTCCAAATGATCTCGTGTTCGGGCCCCATGGGGCACTCTATATGACCGATTCGGGAATACTGTTCAAGGACTTTGTGCCGGGGGGAAAGCTGAGAGATGACTACATGGATGTTCCTATTGACGGGCGGGTATATAGAATCGACCTCGAAACCAGGGAGATCACCAAGATCGACTCGGGAATCCGTTTCACCAACGGCATCGTATTCGGGCCTGACGACTACCTCTACGTGAACGAGACGCTCACCGGCATGGTATACCGATATCGATGGGAGAACGGCACCATAGTTGGAGGACGGGAGGATTTCGGCAATGTGCTGGACCCCGATGGCTCCGGAGGATTAAGGGGGCCTGACGGCATGAAGTTCGGTACTGACGGCAATCTCTACGTTACCGTGTACGGGCAGGGTGACGTCACGGTGCTCGGAAAGGAAGGGGGGGTCGTCAAACGAATAAAAACAGAGGGAAGCATGCCCACAAACTGCGCATTCGGTCCGGCTGGTTCGAAGAAACTCTACGTGACCGAGGACGAGTTCGGTACCATGGAAATGTTCGACGTGGAAACCGACGGGTTTCCACTCTATACAGGTTTGAGGAGGGGCTGATGAAAGCTGCAGTCTGGTACGGGAAGAAGGATGTTCGGGTCGCCCAAGTTCCTGATCCCCCCTCTCCCCCCGCAGGGCAGGTGAAGATTGAAGTGGCCTCCTGCGGTATATGCGGGACTGACCTGCACGAGTACCTGGGCGGTCCCATCTATGTTCCAGCCGATGCACCCCATCCTCTCACCGGTGCACAGGCGCCCGTCATACTGGGTCATGAGATGTCCGGCAGAGTGGTTGAGGTCGGTGCCGGGGTACGGAAGGTAAAAGCGGGGGACCGCGTGGCCCTCTGTCCCATCATCGGCTGCCTGGAATGCAAGTGGTGCAAGTCAGGTGTTATGGGTATCTGCCCTAGCGTCGCCTTCCTCGGCGTGTCTTGGCACGGAGGAGGGTTTGCCAGGTTTGTGAACGTGTACGAGTACATGTGCTACCTTCTCCCTCCCGAGGTGTCCTACGATGTGGGTGCACTGGTAGAACCCTTTGCAGCCACGGTGAGGGCTGTGGGGCGTGCGCAGGTTCAGCCCCATGAAACGGTGGCGATCATCGGCACGGGACCTGTGGGACTCATGGCCCTGCAGGCGGCACGCATAGCAGGCGCCAGGCAAGTCATTGCGGTGGAGCCGGCACAGAAGCGGCAGGAGCTTGCCCTGCAGTGCGGTGCAGCTGCGGTGGTAGACCCGGTAGGGCAGGATGCGGTGCAGGCGGTACACGAGCTCACTGACGGTGAAGGGGCTGACGTGGTCGTTGAGTGTGCCGGCCTGGAAAGTACCGGGATGCTTGCAGGCCACATAACGGGGAGGACAGGGCGTATCGTGGTCATGGGTGTCTTTGAAAAACCCACCCTGCTCGATTACACAGATGTGGTGTACGGCGAGAAACAGATCATCGGGAGCATGGGAGGCTACGGCGTGTTTGACGATGCCATTGCCATGATGACAGACGGCAGGTTCGACGGCGATCCGCTGATCACGAAGAAGATCCCCCTCGATGATATTGTGGAGAAGGGATTTCACGCCCTCACCCGCCACAAACAGGACAATGTGAAGATACTAGTCACGCTTGAGTAGGGTTATCATAAATCCCGTTCAGGTTTCTGCCATGGCAGAGGCGGTGAAGAAACACGGACGCTACCAGATACATGCTCAATAGGCTGATTATCAGATCTGGTTTTACAAGTCGATAAATCCATTTCTCATTTCACATCCCACTTCAATACGTAACCTTCTGAGCATATGGATGGTTTGTTTAGTGTTTCAGGCAGAGGGAGTCGAGTTCCCGGTCATAGTCAGCGATAAGGTTTTTCCATGAAAAGCGGTTCATGGAGTGTGCCACGTCGCGTTTCGTTTCAGGCCAGGAATTACCAGGTTTGGGGAGCTCTGTGATGAGGTTCAGCAATTTTAAAATAAAAACATGATGTTCAAATTTGGAAGTGGAATGAAAAAAATGCAGCAGGGAAGGCAGTTGCTCAGCTCATGAGAGTTCATCGTCTGCCTTCCCGAACTGCATCATCAGTGGGAGGAAAAGCTTGTCTTTATCTATGTATACAACCTGTGGCATGCAGGCTGATTGTCTTTATTTTTCAGTTTACCTCTTGATCAGTCCGATTATGAGCTCGTTTCCCTGCCGGTATATGCGGAACACGATTTCTCTCGATTTGCTGTCGTTCAATACCCGGTAGAAATCAACAGTACTCTTCACAGGCGTTCCGTTGATCTCCCTTACAACGTCACCGAGACGAAAACCTGCAAGGGCTGCCGGGCCTTCGGGGGAGACTGTTCCTATAACTATTTCTCCCATTCGTTTCGGCAGGTCGAGCTGTTTCTGTATTTCGGGAGTAATGCGTAGCACGGATATGCCGGGCCATAGTTCCCTGCGCTGCTCGCGTATGACGTTCTCGTCCTTGCGCGCCAAGATCTTGACCTGAATACGCATGGCCTCGCCGTACCGGATGAGATCGAAGGTGGCTGTCTCCCCAATAGGCAGGGCCGCCACGGTAAAGGTCATGGATGCAGTGTCCGTGATCCTCTCACCGTTGATGCCGGTGATGAAGTCCCCGGGAAGAATTCCCGCCTTGTCAGCCGGGGATCCCCTAAACACGCCAAACACGAATGAGCCCTGTGCATCCTCTATCCCCATGTCACTTTTCAGTTCCATCGGAGGATCGGCGATATTGATCCCAAGCCAGCCGTAGTCTACACCGCCTTTGGTGATAAAGTCATCGATTGCCTGCTTTGCATTGTTAATGGGAATGGTGAAACCGAGCCCGATGCTGCCGCCGTTGGTCGATGAGATCCAGGTGTTTATACCGACCACCTCTCCTTTGATATTCACGAGAGGGCCTCCCGAGTTGCCCTGATTGATTGCTGCATCGGTCTGTATATAATCGGTGAATCCCGCAACACGGGCGCCCGGCACAGGCTTCCTGCCGACAGCGCTTACGATTCCCGACGTGATCGTTGATTCAAAGCCCAGGGGGTTCCCCACAGCGAATACGATGTCGCCAACCTGAATCGTATCGGAGTTCCCCAAAACGGAGATGGGTACCTCTTCATCGGTTTCAAACTGAACGAGTGCAAGGTCCTTGCGGGGGTCCTTGCCCACGAGAGTGGCGGTAAACTGACGCTCGTCGTGCATTGTTACAATGATTTCATCCGCCTCACCGACAACATGATTGTTAGTGAGGACATACACCGTCTCACCCGATCTTCTGACGATGACGCCGGAGCCCAGGCCATGGCGCCTGAACTCACGCTCCTTCGGTTCGCCTTCCCGCTGCGGCCCGAAGAAAAACTCGAAGGGAGAACCGAAATCGGGGATTTTCTGTGTCACCACATCAGTGACGTTGATTTCAACAACCACCGGAATGACCCTGCGGGCCACCTCCCGGTATGCGTCCTGCAGTACCTCGAGAGCATCGATGGTCGAAAGTTGTTCTGCTTCTTCTCCTGAAAGCAGAAACTCCTGTTCGGAGTCAGGTTCTGAGCCAGCCCCGTACAGCACCGCCCCGAGGGACAGGACCAGTGTAATAAGTGCTATGAAAAGCGGTAACATTCTACCTTTCTTTAATCCGGCCATTATCATGATTCCTCCTCGTTTTTGTTCATAATAAGAGTATAGGTCCTCAAGGTTACAGGGACATTGCAGGAACATTACAGTTTTGAAAGGTTTAATTAACCACATTATTTGGGGAGGGTGATGGAGAAGGCGGATCCCCTGCCGGGTATGCTCTGTACGTCAACTGTGCCGCCATGGGCAAGGGCGATCGCCCTGACCAGGCTCAGGCCAAGCCCGAGTCCCGGTTCAGCGCGCTGGGCTTCGCCGCGGTAGAGTCTGTTCCATATGTGATCGAGGTCTTCTGGTTCGATCCCGCTTCCGGAATCTGAAACCGTGAGGATAACGGAATTCCCTTCCTCCCGGGCAGTGAGCTCGATGCTCCCTCCCTCTGTCGTGTACTTGACGGCATTGTCCAGGAGGTTGAGGAGGGCCTGTGTCAGGCGTGCACTGTCTGCGGTGACGGAAAGGCCTTTAGGAACCGAATTACTGATCTGAATCTCTTTCCTATCGGCGACGTACTGAGAAAGCTCCACGCAGTCACGGGCAAGGGGCAGGAGTTGGATCTCTTCAAGGTTCAGCTTCATAGCGCCCGACTCCGCCTCTGATATATCCATCAGTGTGGTGAGCATGGTGAGTATCTGCTCCGATTCCTCGAGGCTTTGGGTGAGGGCTTCCCTGAGGCTCGAGGGATTGTCCGGTTCCTGCAGTGCAATCTCTGCTGTACCCCTCAGCCGCGTCATGGGTGTTCTCAGGTCATGCGCCACCGTGTCAAGGGCCTCGCGCATTCCTCTGACCAGCACCTCGATTTTCTCGAGCATACGGTTGAAGAGTACAACAAGTTCATCGAGTTCGTCTCTTCCCCCCTGTGTCGGGAGGCGTTCATCGATAGTGCCCGTTTCGATGATGTTCCGTGCTGCCCCGCTGAGGCGTGTAATGGGACGAAGTGTACGCGCGGCGAGAAACGAACCGGTCACGAAACTGAGGAGCACAAGGGGTATCATGCCGAAGGCAAAGGTGATGCGTATTCTGCTGAGAAGATACTCGCGTGAGGTCACGTTCATGCCAGCCTGTAGTATGTTCCCGTCGGAGAGGAGTACCGAAGACAACTCCAGTACGTAGCGTCTTTCGTCCAGCATGATGGTCCTGCTCCTGCCGGGATAGATTGGGTGAGCCCTGAGCAAGGGTTCGATTCTGTTGCGGTCCCAGTTTTCAGGTGCAGAGAGGAACAGGGTGTCGCCCAGCTGATCAGCAACACGGATGAGCACTATGTCGTCATCGGCAGTACTTCTCGTTCCCATGAGCTCCAGTCTCAGTGTCAGGATCCCACCCAGCTGATACTGAGACCAGAGCTCGAGGAGCTTCAAACCTACGGTATCACGGTCCTCCCGGTGCAGGGAAGATGAGAGCATGATATAGGTGATGGCAAACAGCAGGAGAAAGCTTGCGACAAACAGCACGGAAAATATGAAGGAGAGGCGGAGATTGAGTTTCTTCTTCAGATTATTCAGGGTCCTTGAGTACATAGCCTACTCCGCGAAGGGTGTGCAACAGCTTCTTGTCGAAGTCTCGGTCGATCTTGCTCCTCAGTCTGCTCACAAGAACATCGACAACATTTGTCTGCGGATCAAAGTGATAATCCCACACATGCTCCATGATCATGGTCTTTGACAGTACATTCCCCTTGTTTCTGAGAAGGTATTCGAGGAGTGAAAACTCGCGGGGCTGGAGCTCGATTTGTCTCTCCCCCCTGAACACCTCGCGAGTCAGCGGGTCCATGCGCAAATCACCTGCCGTGAACCTAGGCGGTGAAGAGGCCATACCGCCCCTGCGGAGAAGAGCCTGCACACGGACGAGGAGCTCTGAGAAGGAGAAAGGTTTTGTGAGATAATCGTCCCCACCCGCTTTCAGTCCCTTGATTCGGTCATCCACCGAACGTTTGGCGCTGAGGATGATGACTGGTGTTCCTATTCCCAGCCGCCGCATCTCTTCAATGAGGCTCAGGCCGTCCAGCTTCGGGAGCATGATGTCGATGACCGCGGCATCGTAGGGATTGAGCCCCACCATTTCAAGGGCACTCTCGCCGTCGGTCACATGGTCAACCGCATAACCGGCCTGTTTCAATCCCTTCTCTATGAACGAGGCGATTTTGGTATCATCCTCAACGATCAGTATTCTCATCTGAACAGGACAGTCCTTTCCACAAGAAGATACTAAAAAACTCATGTTTCTTCATTATATATGTGAGCGGTTTGTGTGTCGGATGTGCCATATGGATTGACACAGTGGGGCAGGCTGCAGACAGGGGCTTTTTACCACCCGCTTGCTTTCGGGCAGGCTTCGCATGGCGAGGGTAGTGGATGATCATGAAGTACTTCCTCCCGCTCCAACTGCGCTTCCTCGAGCCCTCTCAATATACGAAGCTCACAGATCTCCTGGTTCATTTCATGCCGGAACCTACTGTCCGCATCCAAACGCTTCTGCAGGGGAGTGATGAACAGCTTCCTCTCCTTCGAGTCGAACAGGTCCGACAGGCATGACTGGTCCAGTCTTCCGTATGCCAGAGGCGCCACACGGTTCACCCCTGCGTCGTTCCATCGGGGTATGAGACCCTGTACCGGGAGGAGCAGGTTGACGCAGGGTCCGACGCGACCGTCCCATGTGACATAGGTGAAGTACATGGGGTTGAGAGCGCAGGCGAGCACCTCTTCACCCGTGTATGTCGGTCCACGGAAGGCAAGTTTCCTTTTCCGCGCAATCTTTGCTGCTTCTGTGAGATAATCGACAGCCTCGGGGGGAATACCTTTCTGTCCATATGCCGACTCATTGAGTTGAAACTGAGATGTGGGACAATCAAGATGGGTCACGAACACTTCATGAAAGCCGGCATCTGCAGCCATCTGAATAGCGTCTGGCAGCTCGTGGGCATTTGAACGGGCGAGAAGATAGCTGAGCTTGAACTCGATTTTCAGTTTATGTTCCCGTGCAGCTGCGGAGAGCTCACCCGCTTTACTCATGACCTCTTCGATCCGGGCTCCGTCACGCAGGGCAGTGTGGCATTCCTTTGACCCGGCAGCTGAGATGGTGATGAGGTTCACGTTGCCATCGAGGAGCCAGGAGGAAGCGTCTGAGAGCAGGTCACCGTTTGTGGTTATACCAACGCTGCAGCCTGCTTCCCGGGCCTGTGCAGCCCATTCTGGTAGCCTCGGCTGAAGAAGGGGCTCTCCCCATCCCTGGAGGTGTACATGTTCGGCAAGCGCAAGATCAGGTTCGATGACTTCCCATAGCTCCTGAGAAAGATCTCCGTCCTGCCAGGTTTCGGACAGACTGTTTCGAGGACAGATGCTGCAGCTTCGCGTGCAGCGGCTCGTCACTTCGATTTGCAGTGCACGAAAAGGCCTGTTCTTCGTTTTTCGTCGTTTCATTCCGATTTTTCCCATACCCATTTGTGCCCTTTTGGTGCGGGCCTTCATTCTTCATGAAAGCCCGCACCACTGGTTGTCCTGTTTATAGCAATCCGATTAGAACTTCGGAAGCGGGAATACCCTGCCACTGAGCATAAGCCACACGAAGAAGAGCGTCAGCAGGATGTTGAAGGTCTGTCCCACCCAGTACAGGTTGAGGGGCTTGCCCTTCTTGAAGTACTTGCCCAGTTCCCTGAAGTTGCTGTGAAGCCCGATGCTTACGAAGGCGAGTGCAAAGAACTCCGAGCGGAACACTTTCGAAACCTTCAGTATGCCGTTGACAGCATCGTTCCCCATGGTGGGGATGAGAATAAATGAGAAGACGATGGATGTAAGCATGAAACCGATGATGAACTTGGGCATCCTGAACCAGATCTCCCAGGGGCTTGGCTTGTGCCCATCGGGGGTCTTCTCAACCTTGGTCACCCAGATGGTTGCAACCACGAAGGCGATGATACCAATAAGAACGTTCTGTATCATCTTGATGGTAACAGCTGCTTCCATGGCGAGGGGACCGATCATCTCGCCAGCTGCCGGAACAGCACCGGTCGAGTCGACGGTCCCGCCGATCCACGCACCGGCCATGAGTTCACTGAGTCCAAGGAGCCGCCCAAGAACGGGCATGGCAACCATCATGAGTACCGTGAATATGAGTGTCTGCCCCACGGCGATGGTGATGTAGTCCTCCTTGGCCTTGCATGCAGCGCCCGTTGCAATGGCTGCAGACACACCGCAGACAGAAGCGGCCGCCGATATGGGCAGGGCAAGCTCACGCTCCATCTTCAATGCTCTGAACCCGTACTGATACATGACAAAGAGCACGATAGGGGTGACAACCCATGCAATGACGATCCCGTAGGGTCCAAGGGCCATGATTCTCGAGAAGAGTATCTCGGCACCGAGAACGACCAGGCCGGTTTTGATGTAAAGCTCGGTCCGAACGGCCACCTCGAGCCACTTTGGAACCCCGACCGTATTGGAGATGAGAAGCCCGATCGCCAGTGCCCAGAGCGGATAGGAAAGTCCCAACCCCTTCAGCGCCTTCTGGCTGCCGATCCACATGCTGATCATGGCGATCAGGAACACTATAAAAAATGCGGGAATGTAGGTCTTCACCTTTTCACCCATTATTTTAAGAGCAATCATGTAGATGATTGCCAGACCAACATACATGATAAGAAAGTTGATGAGACTCTGTCCGGTAAAAGCCTCGAATGGATTATTGGTCCATGTCGCTACTTTCGGCACCTTGTACCAGACACCAATCACGCCTGCCGCGCAGAGGGCAAGCGCGATGAAGCCGATCCAGCAGGCCCACCAATCCTCTTTCCTGTACAGGTTGGAATGATTAAACTGAGGTTTTGCTCTTTTCAAATCACTCCTCCTCCACTGCAATTTTCATGTGCACATACTATCGGAAGCTGTACAAGAAGTACAATAAATTAGTCTTATAGGGGGAAGTGGTACATAATGAATTGTTATATGGGTGTCCCGCTGTGCAAGTGTGTGTTATTACGTGGTTGCAGCTACCATGCATGGAAAAATGGAGTGAGATGTACCCAGTGACAACTCAGAAGGCCATGATGTTAATCCCCGCCCTGACCCCGAAACCGGATAGATCGATCTCCTGATATACGGGTAAATCCACAGTAATGTCTTTCCTGTTCCGTTTTACCGTTGAACCGGTATAGTATGCCTCGACGAACAGCCAGGTGTCATTGCCCAGTTTAATGGAGGGTCCCACACCTGCTACCCAGGCAAACCCACCGAAAAAGGTTCTGTCTGAAACGCCTGTCGTGACGTTCTGTTCCTTTACCACGAATATCTGATAACCAGCTCCGGCATGTCCGAATATGGCGAGTGGCCCGATGATCTGAATATTTGCCTTTACCTCGAGCAAGAGCGGTATGGCAAATGACTTGTACGAAACATCCGTGGTGTAGAGCGTCGACTTCCAGGTCTCCCCTGTCTCGGATGCAACTTCGGTCCTCTGCTCGTAGCTCTTGAAGTAGACGTCGGTCCCGAAAGCCAGCGATACAAAATCATTGAAGGCGGCGCCGAAAGAGCCGCCTATGGCAAATCCTGCGTCAGCATCCTCGGGCCCGTAGTAGCTCAC
>CBFDDP010000034.1:0-24360 GCA_965603595.1 uncultured bacterium | reverse complement strand
GAGGAGAAAGCCGAGGAGCCGGAGACGGCCCAATCTGTTGCAGAGGAAAAAGCCGAGGAGCCGGAAGAGGCAGCATCGGATGAGGTACAGGCGGAGGAGAAAGATACCACGAAGGCCTCTGAACCCTCGGAAACAGCACCAGCCGAAGATAACGCGCCAGCTGGGGAAGAGGAGGATGGTGCATCTGATGATGGAGCTGAGGTAGGGGAGGCTGTTAAGGCAGATGACAAGCCGGAGGAGGAAGAAGCCGAGTCTACAGAAGATAAGAAGGATGAGTAGAGAACATCACTGCTCATTCCAGAAGGATGGAGGTATAACGTGGCAGTTAATGCTCAGTATGTGAAAGAGTTGAGGGAGAAAACCGGCGCTGGTATAATGGATTGCAAGAAAGCTCTCATGGAGAGTGGTGGCGATCTCGACCAGGCTGTTAAATACCTCAAGGAAAAGGGATTGGCAGACACCAAGAAGCGCAGTGGGCGTGAGGCCAAGGACGGTAAGATTGCCGAGGCCCATTCCGATGATGGGAATATTGTGCTCATGGTCGAAGTAAACTGTGAAACCGATTTTGTTTCACGCACAGATGAGTACGAACGTTTTACACAGGAAGTTGCACGGGCAATCCTGGAAGAGGGTATTGCGAGTATAGAGAAGCTTACTGAGGCTATTAAGGACCGGATCAAGGACGCAATTGCTTCCTTCGGTGAGAACATATTAATCAGGAAAGTCGTCTGCTTTGAGAAG
This sequence comes from uncultured bacterium, assembly GCA_965603595.1. Lineage (GTDB taxonomy): Bacteria > Spirochaetota > B62-G9 > B62-G9 > DRHN01 > JAGLSF01. The sequence continues at coordinate 23,619 of CBFDDP010000034.1, read as the reverse complement.
TCTGACCCTGAGAAAAGTGTTTTCAACTCCTATATACACATGGGAGGCAAGGTCGGTGTTATCGTTGAATTCCTTCTCGATGGAGATGGGTTGGCAGAAGATGCTGAGGTGAAGGAGTTCGAGCGGAACGTTGCGCTTCAGATCGCATCGATGGCACCAGCCAGTGTAACGAGAGACGATTTTCCTGAGGAACTGCTCGAAGAGCAGCGCAGTATATTCATGACACAGGCCAGGGAGAGCGGGAAACCTGAGAATATACTGGATAAGATCGTAACGGGAAAGATGAATAAGTACTTTTCCGAGTCCTGTCTTCTTGAACAGAAGTATGTCAAGGACGGTGATCTCACTATAGAAAAATACCTGAAAAACGTGGAGCAGCATGCAGGTGGCGGGCATATTGAAATCAAACGTTTTGCCCGCTTCAAACTAGGAGAGGAATGAGTTGCCTGCCTATAAACGAATTCTCCTCAAACTGAGCGGCGAAGCCATGGGGGCTCAGGACGGCACCTTTCATCTGGAAACGGTAGAGCGAGTTGCCGAAGAAATCGGGAAGGTGTGCCGCCTCGGTGTGGAGATGGGGATCGTCATAGGGGGAGGTAATATCATCAGGGGCAGTGAACTGGAGCGGTTTGGTCTAGACCGTATTCAGTCCGACTCAATGGGCATGCTCGCTACGATTATCAACAGCATACTGCTCGGGCAGGTGCTCCTTTCGCAGGGGATCCCTTCGGTACTGCAATCAGCCCTTCCCATCGAAACTGTTGCAGAGAGCATCACTCTGAGCCGAACGGTAGCCTATCTTCGGGAAGGCAGGGTCGTGCTCTTCGCAGGCGGAACGGGCAGTCCCTACTTCACTACCGATACGGCAGCTGCACTGCGGGCCTGTGAGATTGGTGCCGATGCGCTGCTGAAGGCGACGAAGGTCGACGGTGTCTATGACCGTGACCCTGTCAAGCACAGAGACGCAACCTTTTATAGTACACTACGCTACGATGATCTTCTCGGGCAGCGGCTGATGGTGATGGACATGGCAGCCGTATCCATGTGCCGGGATCGAAAAATACCCATTGTCGTATTCAATATGAAAAGGGAAGACGAGCTTGTCATGATGGTACAGGGCAAGGGCAATGGGACATTAATCAAGGAGTAAGCCATGCATGAAGAGATCAAGAGCAAACTGAGAACACGGATGGACAGGACGATCGAGAGTCTCCAGGAAGAGTTCAAGAAGATCAGGTCAGGCCGTGCCAATGCGGGTCTTGTGGAAGGATTGGTCGTTGATTATTACGGAAGCAAGACTCCTCTAAAGCAACTGGCAAGTATATCCGTCCCCGAACCAAGACTGATTGTCATTCAGCCCTGGGATAAAGGTACACTTTCGGAAATCGAAAAGGCATTCCATACATCAGACCTTGGACTCAATCCCAATAACGATGGTAAGGTAATTCGTATCTCCATACCCGCACTCACCGAGGAGAGGAGAAAAGAACTCGTCAAGGTTGCAAAGGGAAAGGCTGAGGATGCACGGGTCGCTATCAGGAATATACGTCGCGACGGGAATGAAGAGGTCAAGACAGCGGAGAAGGAGGGTCATGTGAGTGAGGATGATTCGAAGAAAACCCTCGACAAGATACAGAAAATCACGGATGAGTATATAGAGAAGATCAACAAGCTTCTGGACGCAAAGGATGCGGAGATAATGGAAGTGTAAATGGTGGAACCCATTCCCGCTGTATCCCAGGGAGATACCAATCCGATTCCCCGACATATTGCCATCGTCATGGATGGCAACGGTAGATGGGCCCACGAGCGGGGTCTTCCAAGGACCGAAGGACACCGTGCAGGAGCTCGAAGGGTGAAGGAGATCGCCCGCACATGCATGGATATCGGAGTCCCATTCCTTACCATATACGCATTTTCCAAAGAGAACTGGAAACGCCCTCGGGCCGAGATCAACGCCATCATGAAGCTCACCGATTTCTTCTACCGGAGGGAATTCAGGGAGCTCCGAAATGAGGGTGTGTACTTTGTGCATCTCGGTGATCGAAGAGGTCTCCCCAGATCAGTGGAAAAAGTCCTCAACAGCATCGAACGTGACAATACCGAGAAGCGCAACCTGGTTCTAAGCATTGCCTTTAACTACAGTGGAAGATCTGAGATTGTCCGGGCAGCCCGTCTTGTGGCAGAAGAAGCTGCCCGGGGTGCGGTGCGGCCCCAGGACATTACAGAGGAGTATGTGGGCAGGCATCTCTACACATCGGACATTCCTGATGTGGATCTATTCATTCGGACAGGGGGCGAGATGCGGGTCAGCAATTTCCTCCTGTGGCAGATCGCCTATGCAGAGATCTGGGTGACCGACACTCTGTGGCCTGATTTTACCGGAGAAGTTCTTAAGCGAGCAATCGACGATTTCGGAAAAAGGGAGCGGAGGTTTGGAGGGGTTTAACTGGAGAGTATCCCCGGGCCGGTTCGACCTGTTCTCCCAGGTTACTCTGCTCATATAACCTCACCATGCGCAAACGAATTCTAATCTCAATTCTCATCATTCCCGTGCTGGTCTATGTCATCTATGCGCCATACTGGAATGGTATATACTTCTTCCTCTTTCTTTTCCTCCTTTCCGCCCTCGCATCGAGAGAGATCCACCTGCTGATCGGGATGGTGGTGTCCTTCAGACATAGAAGGACATCCGGTCTCTGGTTTGTTCTTCCTCCACTTCTCATTATTGCGGCTGGATATACAAATCGCTTTATAAACGCCTCTCCGGGTGCTATGTTATATACAGGTGCGGTTATTGTCGCAGGGCTGTGTGTACTCTCACTGGTCATATATGGACTGAGAGATGGGGTACTTCACTTTCTTATATCCTCTGCGAATTTTGTCTACAGCGGTGTCTTTCCCCTCTTGCTCCTGCTGCTGCACGGGGAGTATCGGGGTTTTATGTTCATCTGGTTTCTCTTTTTCGCCGTGTGGGTGAATGATGCCGCGGCCTATTTTATAGGATCACTATTCGGTAGAACACGGGGTATATTGCAGTACAGCCCGAACAAGAGTCTTGAAGGGTATATCGGGGCTTTCGTTATTACTATGATCATGGTGAATGTCTTTAAACTCATTTTCCGTAGCGGCTTTGCTCCCGACATTGTTCAGACTAACGTTATGGGTTTCTGCATCGCCCTGACCGCTCCCTTGGGTGATCTGGGAGAATCCTTCTTCAAACGTAAAACCGGAGTGAAGGATTCCTCAGCCTTTCTCCCGGGACTGGGTGGTGTACTCGACATATTTGACAGCGTGCTGCTCAGTGTACCCTTGTATTATATCCTCGTGCAGCGTATTCTCTGAATTGGGTGGGTATATGGGAACAACCATACTTCTTGGTCTTATATCTATAGGGATTTTGATTTTCGTGCATGAGCTTGGCCATTTCCTTGCGGCCAGGGCTGCAGGTATTCGAGTGGAGGTGTTTTCCATTGGCTGGGGGAAGGGCATTGTATCTTTCAAATGGAAGGAGACCAAGATACAGATCGGATGGATACCCTTTGGCGGTTACTGTAAGATGGCGGGAGACTCACCCAGGGACACCCTCAAAGGTGGTTCCGGTGAATATTACTCGAGCCCGCCCCAGCGCAGAATTATTGTGGCCCTGAGCGGACCTCTTTTCAATTACCTCTTCGCAGCACTCCTGTTCATCATGATCATCATGATAGGCTATGAGATCAATACCTTTCCCAGCCGTATTATACTCGCTGAGGGTGATGGCGTCACTCTCGCGGGAGGTGCGACGCCTGCAAAAGCTGCCGGGTTGCAGGATGGTGATATCATTATCGAAATCGACGGGGAGAGGATCAGGAACTGGGATGATGTTACTGAGAACATCGTTAGAAATGCTCTGAAACCGATTCAAATCACCGTGGGGCGGGCGGGAGAAACAGTGACCGTAACCGCAATACCTGCTCTGGACAAGGAGACCGGGAGGGGGCTGATCGGCATTCATCCCTGGGTTGAACCCGTCATTGGCGAGGTATTACCCGGTGAGGCTGCAGAAAGAGCCGGACTCAAAAGGGGAGACCTGATTCTCAGTGTCAACGGCCGGGACATACGGCATCATGTCGATTTCTACGATGCGCTGGAAGGGAAAGCCTGGCAGGAGGTGGAACTGGTCGTTGAGCGGGATGGTGGGATTGAACGGGTTGTCCTCATACCTGAAAAGGTCGATGAGTACGATTCTGCCGGTCTCGTGTTTCAACAGATCGTGTACCGCTCAGAGCGGTATATACTACCCGTTGCTGTGGGAAAGGGTGTTGCCCAGTCCGCAGAGGCCGTTCGTGATACGGTTCGGGGAATACTCTTTGTGTTCAGCGGAAAGATTCGTGCGCGTTCGGCTGTTGCCGGGCCGGCAAAACTCATCTATATATCAGGGGTTATCGCGCGGGAAGGCTTCACCTACTTTCTTCAGGTCATGAGCTATATCAGTATTGCCTTCTTCATTATGAACCTCATTCCCTTCCCGGCCCTGGATGGAAGTCACATCGTTATAGCACTCTGGGAGATCATTACGCGGAAACGCCCCAACCTGAGCATCATTTACAGAATACAGACCTTCGGGTTCATCGTGCTCATTGTCGCACTCATCTTTATAACCATGAACGATATTCGCAGTTTCTTTTAAAAGAGGCCCAACAGGCCATGGGAGGGAAGGAATGAGGATTCGAATACTGGTCCTGGCCCTGGTGTGTGTCGTTGTGGCAGCGTGGAGCTCTCATGCCGGTGACGATCCCCATGTTTTCGCAGTGGGTGAAATGATCGGATATCAGCTGCACGCCGCAGGACTCTTCATGGGCACTCAGACTACGGTGCTGGAGTCTGTCGACCGGCTCGATGGCAGAGATGTCTACATATTACGGGGTCACACCAAGAGCTCGAGATTCATGAACATGTTCTACCGGGTCGATGACAAGTGGCTCGTGTTTGTGGACAGACACGAGCTTGTGCCCTTGAGACTGGAAAAGGACATGTGGGAGGGGAAGAGAAAGGCCTCTCTCATCTACCATATCGACCAGCAGGGAAAACGGGTTGTCTTTGAGAACACCACGTCGGGAAGCAGCAAGGAGAAGGAAGCGGAATATCTCGTGTTCGACCTTTTCACACTGGCCTATTACTACAGGCAATATCCTGAGCGTTTCGATGATGTCTTTACCTTCGAATTCCTGGAGGAGCGCAACCTCAAGACTGTTCACTTTAAAAATGAAGGTGAGGTTATGATCAAGGTGGTCCCCATATCCAACAGGAAAAAGATACCGGCTGTTAAATTAAAGCAGGTGGGAGGCATCGGCATAGAGATATACGTGAGTACCGATGAGCTGCGCATACCTCTCAAGATAGTGACCCCCGCTCGTCTGAAAAAGGGACGCACACTCAACGTGGAGATGAATCTGGACAAGTACAAGCCGGGTGAGGGCCAGGGTGACATTCCAGAGCTCTACAGAGACCTCACATTCTGAAATGTTATGCAATGCATCCCGGCGGGGTCCTCTGTGTCTATTGGTAAATATATGGATAAAACTGTCGATACATTGATTATAGCACTGTTCTCTACGTATTTATGCGCTCACTACACTTCCTTTTCCAGGGGATGATCAACTGTGGACACCTTTCAACTCTCCACTCCGACAGCTGCCCAGGTCATTATCCTCGTCATCGTAATATTTATTATAGGCATTGGGCTCTTCATTGCTGCTCGGAGAACAGGAGGCGGCGGGACCCGGAAGAAGGGTGCCGCTGCTGCGGGCACGGGCTGGCACAGTTTCAATCAGATTGCAAAACTGCGCGGCCTGAACAAGGATGAAGCAGCACTGCTCCGCGGACTTGTTGTTGCCAACAAACTCTCAAAACCCTCTCTCATATTTTCCTCCATGAACATAATGGATTCCTGTATTCAGAGGCAGGTCAGAAAACTCAGCCTGCAGGAAGTTCGGGGTGAATCCAAGGAAGACCTCATCAACCGTTACTACAGGCTGAGAAACAAGGTTGTGCGTAACCGGGACGTTCGGGGTCTGTCCACAACCCGGGCAATTCCCCTAGGAGCGAGAATGAGGGCAGAGGTTCAGAATTACGGCCAGTATTCAGTACAGGTGAACCAGAATGAGGAGGAATTCTTGGGAATTAGCATCCCGGTCCTGCCACCTGGTAAGTATGTACCCTGGAACAAGAAAAGAGTCAAATGCTTGTACTGGAAAGAGGAAGATGCCTCCTACATATTCGAATCAAAGGTAATTGATGTCATAGTGACCGATGAGATACAGTCGATATGCCTGAAGCACGTGGACCAAATTACACGGTCGCAGAAGAGGTTCTACCCACGCAAGAGTGTGCGGCTGCCCGTGTACTTTTCACGTGCACGGGTGGTGGTGGAGGGCGGTAAAAAAAAGGCTAAAGTGGATCGAAAGGATACACACTGGGGTACCATCATCGATATTTCCGTGGGCGGTCTCTCCATTGAAACTGCTGTACCCTTCAACAGGAACAACTTAATAAAAGTCGAGTTCGAATTGAGGGAAGACTACAAGATGGGTGCCTTAGGCAAGGTGAAGCGTATCGAGAAGAACGCAGCGCGGAATACATGGATCATGCACATTCAGTTCATCAAGATCGAGACGAAAGACAAGAACGAGATATTCGCAGTCCTGTATAACTATCAGACTGTATAATCCTATCCATTGCTCCCCTTACCAGCTTTGTATATATTCAAGTGTATGTCACAGTTCATATCAAACAACTATGAGGATACTGTCGAATATGGGAAATCCATAGGCTTATCGCTCACCGGCGGTGAAATGATTATTCTCTCAGGACAGCTCGGCAGCGGTAAAACAGTCCTCACCAAGGGGATTGCAGACGGTCTTGGTATCGATGAAGTCGTCACGAGCCCCTCATTTGCTATTATGAATTTGTACAACGGAAGATTGGAACTCTGTCACTTTGATTTTTACAGAATAGAGAACAGGGTGGAGATGGAGGACCTTCTGGAGGATTTTTTATACAGGAATGGTTACGTGTGTGTGGTTGAGTGGGGTGATCCGCTCATAGGTATACTCGAAAGCTATCTCCATATTCAGATAGATATCAACGAAGAGGCCCGGGTCATAACTGAGGAACATCGGCATAATGGCGTCAGGGTCGATAAGGAGCGGGGAGGGGCAGTATGATACTCACCGTGGACACATCGACGCGTTCATTCTCCCTGTCCCTTTTCGAGAAAGGAGAGCTTTTAGCCCACATTGAACTGATACGTGAGCTTGCCCACTCGCAGCAGATTGTACGGGTATTCGAGTTCATGCTCGAGCGCCTGGGGCTGACCATCACTTCTTTGACTGCTGCCTATGCGGGGATCGGGCCCGGCTCTTTTACCGGGATACGTATCGGGCTCTCCTTTGTGAATACCCTGTCCCAGGTTCAGTCCATTCCGATCGCAGGCGTTTCCTCCCTTGATCTCCTTGCCTTTGACGGTACCGGATGGTATAATTCCGCTGTAACCTTTCTGCGTTCCAGAAAACATGAGGTGTATGCCGCCCTCTACAGTGGGGGCGAGCGGAAAACAGATATTCTGGCTCTCACCTGCGATGAATTCCCCTCATTTCTGGAAAAGCACTTGCCACAGTATATTATTGCGCCTGAAGAGGATTTCCGTGATCTTGGGAAGCTGGAAGGGTTACCTGGAAAGGTCATACATGCATTTCCCTCCTCGAGATCACTCTACCATGTTGTTCGGGAGCGCGGTTTGGCGCCTCAGAGGATATATCTGAAGCCTCTCTATGTACGCGGAATCTGAAGGGCCTCCGGAAAAACTGCCGGCGCGCATCCTTTCTCACCCATATTAATGTGACACGGGCCGCAGTGAACGTGAAAAAAATGAGCATCCATACTGGTGATGAGAAATCCAAAAGGGCCGGGCAGACCCATCAGGAATATGTGCCCCTCGTATTGAACCTTTCAGTCAAGGGGACGCAGGCCAAAACGACGGTAGTGGAAATCGGAACGGGCACTACTATCAGGAGCAGCGATTTTCGTGTCAGCTCGCATCTCTTCGCACTGCTCGGTTCAAAGAAGAGAAGCTGCGAAAACCTCCTTCAGTATGAACGAATGGAAGAGATGCTCCGTCTCATCAGGGACATGGGAGAGCTGGTCTACACGAGTGTTGTTGAGCATCTCGGGCTTGAGCATCTCTTCGAGGAGGGCGGCTACCGGGTAAGCGTGCATGCTGAGGGTCAGGCACGGGCACTCCCCATCGAGCTTACTCATCATGATCGGTTCATATTCGAGTGCAACCTTCTGAGCCTGCGGGGAAGGAATGATCCTCCCAGCGATACGCTTGCCATCGGCAGGGTGCTGATCATAGCAGACCCGTCGGCCTGCTACCGGTGGGCACTGAGGGAGGGGATGCTGCTGTACGATTTCTTTCGCTCCATGGGATTGTCGGTGAAGCTCATCTCCAGGCCTCTGCAGAGGGAAAAATTCATCGAGTTGTTCACGGCGGCTGATATCGTACACTTTTGCGGACACATCGCTACTGATGAATCCCGCACCGGATGGGACATTGGTACAGGTGTATTCAGCGGCAGTGATCTCGTTTTGCCTAAAAAGCCCCCGGCCCTCGTTTTTTCCAATGGCTGCGGTAATACACTGCCTCTGGGTTTTACCTTTCTCTCATTGGGTGTTCGAAACTGTATTGGTACCCGATGGCAGATTCCAGATACCGATCTGTGCAGCTTCATCCTGGCATTTTATGAGTGCCTCTTTCGCGTTGGGGATATAGGGCTTGCCTTTCACCGTTCCCTCAAGGGACGGTATGACCGCGGTGATACGATGCCCCTGGTTTTTACGCTCCAGGGAGCGTCAGGGACTCGCTATGAGAAATCCGATACCTGATGCAAAGATCAAAGAATGTATGAGATCCTATCAGAGCGGCAATACAGGCGTATTCCAGAAAATTGTGCAGCTCATTTCTCTCTATGTCTACAACTACCCGCGCATTGTGTTTGCAGCCGATCCGGACTGCTGCAGCGAGTTTTATGAGTATATGCTTGCGCGCCTTCGGAAAGTACTGCATTCCTATCGGGAGACAGACGCCAAATTCGTAACCTGGTTCACCGTTGTACTGAGAAGCAGGTATTTGAACTTCATCAGAGAAAAATCCTCAAAAACCGCTGACACTGCCGACTGCTGCGTCATTTCGCTTGACTACAGAGACGGGAACAGGCAGAGTTTATATTCCTTAATAGCTGAAAGAAAGGACTTCGTTCGGTCAAACTATGCCTTCTATGATGAGCTCATCGAACGAGTCGTTTCACATCTCAATCAGAGACAGCGTATATTTTTTCACCTCTACTTCATAGATTCGCTCAGGCCTGAAGACATTGTCTTCCTGTCTGTAACTCTGCATAGGTCTGTAAGAGATATCTTGCAAAGTGTCGGCAGATTGAAAGAAGCTGTGGTCAATCGATACGAGAAGAAGAACGAAAGCTTCGGCAAGCTCAATCTGTACTACAGGGAACTGATCCGTGCACAGCATACGGGTGACCGTCAAGCGGTGACTCGCATACGGAAAAAGCGCGTCAGTGCACTCGAAGAGTACCGCAGAGTAAAGATTCACCCTTCTTATGATGGGCTTGCGGGATTTCTGGGAATACCTTTGGGCACCGTTTCAACAGGCATATCACGTATGAAGGGTGCCGTTCGTACCATACTTGAGGAGCTGTATCATGAAAAGCTGCCCCTTTGAGAGCAATCCGGAATATATTGTCATGTACCATGATGGCGTTATGCCGCCCCGGTTGGAGAGGAGGTTCGCAGAGCATCTCACAACCTGTCAGAGCTGCATGGAAACATTGCTCAACCTGCAAAACGACCTCTTTGTAATGGGCAACATGGGGCTTGAACCAGTTCCCGGGGAACTTGCCCGGAGAACAGGTGTACTGGCCGACCAGGGGAAGGTCTCAGCAGGCCGGATAGGCTTGACAGGGGCATCTTCGATCCGTGGAGCCATATTCAAGGTTATACATGGTACGCTTGATATGATAGGGGGTAGGTTCGGCACGGGAAGCTTTGAACGGATACCAGCACCTGCAGTTCGGGGGAAAGAGCAGGCTTCCTATGGGGCTACCGTTCTGGGAGTACGCGTCAGGCTCTTTTATGAGGAGAGTGATCGTTTCAGCGTGGAGCTCAAAGGAGTCCGCAGCAGGTCGGTCGAGCTTCAGCGGGAGGGACGACCCTGTGAGAGGCATATAGATTTGAAGAGAGACAATCTCGTGATAGAAGGACTGCCCAGAGGAGAGTATACGCTCAGTATCGATGACACGCATGTTATGATATTTACTGTGCAATAGGAGGACATGAACATGGATTTGAAGCTTGCATTTGAAACTGCAATGAAGGGTGAGATTGAAGGAAGAGAGCTCTATAAAATTGCAGCTGACAGGTCGGAAGACGCCAAGGCGAAGGAAGTATTTACCTATCTGGCAAAGGAGGAGGACTCACACTTCGAGGCATTGAAAGGGATGTACCACTCCCTTCTTAAAAGTGAGGAGATTGTTATACCGGACCTGCCGCGACTCGTCAGGTTCGAAGATGCAACAAACCCCATTTTTTCAGATGATTTCAAGAGCAGGCTCGAGGGACGTCATTTCGAAATGTCCGCCCTTTCGATTGCCCTCAAACTGGAGCAGGATGCCTTTCAGTACTATCAGAAGGTTTCCGACGAGAGTGGGGATGAGGGGTTGAAGAAGTTTTTTGGCAGGCTCTCGGCCTGGGAGAAAGATCATTACGATGCCCTTCACAGGGAGATAGCATATCTGGAGGAGGACTATTTCACCGAAAACAGGTTTTCACCCTTTTGACTGCACACTGTAGATGATGCCTGTACCCGGATGTGCGAATATGGATAGGCAGGATGTCCTTGATTTTAAGTGTGAGATAAGAGGGCTTTACAGACAGATCCGTGCTGAGGTGGAGGAACGTCTCATCGCTTTCAGGGGAGTCTGGGAGCGGGGTATTGAGGAGGAACTTTTCTGTGAGCTGCTCTTCTGTCTGCTCACACCAGCCGCCCGTGCTCATTCAGCCTGGCATGCACTACAAAGCTTGAAGCGTAAAGGTCTCATACTCCGCGAGGTCCCGGAATCCCTCGATCAGAAGAGCAGGCGACAGCGCATCGCGGATGAGCTTCGTATTGTCAGATTTAAAAATAACAAGGCCAGGAATGTGCTGGAAGCGGAGAAGCTTTTCATGGTTGACGGGAAGGCCTCGATTCGTGCGAGCCTGCTCAGGTTTCACTCATCCATTGAGATGCGCGAGTGGCTCGCCGACACTGTTCGTGGCATGGGGTACAAGGAGGCGAGCCATTTCCTGCGGAATATCGGTCAGGACGGAGATATTGCGATACTGGATCGGCATATACTTCGTGCCCTACAGCGTTTCGGCATCATTGAACGTATACCCGAAAGCCTCACGCGGGGGCGGTACCTGCAGATAGAGGAGCGAATGCAGGGACTTGCCCGAAGGCTCGATATGCCCCTGCATCACCTCGACCTCGTTCTCTGGTATTATGAAACCGGTGAGTTGTTCAAATAGCCCCCACAAACCCCATCTTTCTCACCATCCCTTCTAACCCTGGAGCCTCATTTTCCTTGCAAGTCTCTTCTCGGCCATCTCAAGTACACTGCGTACGAAAGCTGCCGCTTCTTCGATAGCCCTGTACAGTTCAATTGACCTGTTCAATGCGTGGTTCATGTTTTCCGCTGGTGTTGCGGCCAGAGCCTCGTTTATTGGTTCCTGCATAACCATGTCGATGAGCCTGCTGCAGTCTCTGAAGGAGACGATGCGTTCTTCCAGAGACATAAGCTTCCTTTCAACTTCCGGGGAGGGTGTGTTTTTCAGGCTTTTAGCATATGCACCTGCCATTGCGCTGAGTGACTGCATCGTATCGAGATCGTCCCGTCTCTTCGTAAGATATTCGATAAAGCGACGGGCTTTTTCGGTCTGAATTGGCACTTTTCCTATAAGGCTCCGAATCTCATCCATGCTCCCCTTTTTGTTGATTGATTTGGGGACATGTTTTTTAATCTCTTCAGGAACAATGTCGGGAATTCCCTCTATGCTCAGCCCGCCTCTTGTTGCGTTTAGTACGGTGGTGGTTTCGTACCTGATCTGCCTTTCAAACCAGTTTCTGTACAGAAGCATCCTGCGGTCGCTGAGCACGGCAGTGCCGGATTTGTCGGTGAACACTTCGGGGCTGCCCCCCCTGATGTAGGTCCCTGTAAAGTTGAGAATGGTCCTAAGTCTGTTTGCGTATGAATGTATATACCGCTCCACATAGGACCCCGATATATGGGTTTTGCCTCCCGAAAAGGATAAATCCAGGCCCATGAGGATTATAGGGTCGGCTCCCATGATTCGTGCCAGATCAAATGCCGCTGTTGCCACCGAACCGCCTGCTGCGATGCTTCCCTTTATCTCTGCAAACTGTTCAATAATCCTGCCTGGGCTGAAAACCGATGAGGTGATCAGTACATCTCCCCTATATGTTCTGAGAACCGTGGGGTACACGGCAGGGTCGGCGACCAGTACGGGAAGTTCGTCCGTACCGGGGGGTATGACGAGACTGGCGAGGTGGTAGCTGTTGATCAGCTGCGGATCCACGGTTACCACGAAGTCGGGATGTATGCCCCGGTTGAGTAGTGTATTGAGGACGGTGTCAACGGCAATGAGTACACTGTTGCGGCTGTGCTGCTTCAGAAGCGGTAAATCCTGCTCAACCGACGGGCCGGCAGCAACAACGATTGCCGGGAGTCCCCGGAACCGGCCCCTCAATATTGAGACGCCTCCCCGTGTGAAGAAGAAATGGCAGTTTATAAAGGTATTTTTTGTCCAGAGCCGGTCAAAACGCCTGAGCGTGGCGATATTGATCCGCTTTCCGTTCACATAGGCCTGAAAATCCTTTACTGCCTTATGTGCTTCTGTCTCGTAGAGAGTCCTGTAGGGCCGCAGGACCACCTGCCGTATGTTCACGGCCGAGGGATGAGGTGAAAGTTCGTCCAAATCGATACCCTGCGGTTCGATCAGCAGGGTGATGTTTTTCGAGAGCAGTATGTCAGAGAGGTCTCTCGTTTTCAGTATCTCGGCAAAGAGTTCCAAATCCGGCTCAACAATGACGTACTGTGCCCCGCTGTTCATACGGAGCATCTCCTGAAGGTGATAGCCCAATCCCATACCGAAGAGCACCACAAGCTGCTCGGTTCCATCCAGATATGAATGGACCAATCGTTCGGCCTCACGTTGCGGGTCGACCTTTGAGCATAAATAGGTGATACGGTTTTCCCTGCTCACCTTCAGTATGGGCAGACCTGATCGGGAGTTGACCCTCCGGTATGGTCCTGAATCATATTGCAGTGTTTCGAGCCTGCGGGCAGAGAGGGGGTTGATCTGTTTCAGCGCCTCGATATTACTGCTGTAGATATCCGGTGACTCCATTCTTCCCCGTATTATAGCATTAATAGGGTGAATGTCGAGTTTTCATCCCATCAATAAAATGTGGTGAAAATCTTTTAAAATGCATTGTGCTGGCCAACAAAAAGATAATAAAAAAGATATCGCTTCGCTAGCTTTTTGTTCGCCCTAATAATATTTTACTGAAGAATGTATATCTCTGAAAAGGATGGCAGAATGTTCAGATAGGGTGCGATACGCTCCACAATGTTCTTGAAAATGGGAGCCGCTGTCTGTCCACCGTATTTCTCACCCACAGGCCTGTCGAGCGTGACGAGAATGACTATTCTCGGATCAGGAACGGGTAGAAAGCCGACAAAGGAAGCGTAGAACTGATTATCCATGTAGCCGCCTTTGACAGTGTCCGCAATCTGGGCGGTACCCGTCTTCCCCGCTATGGTATAACCGTCGAGACGGGCCTTATACCCCGTTCCGCGGTCTGAAAGTACACCTACGAGTATGTCAAGGATGCGGTCAGCATTCTCTGCTTCCAAAACCCTGCGAAGTTGAATCGGCCGATACTCTTTGAGCAATGTTCCGTCAGGTTTCTCGATTCTCTTTACGATGCGCGGCTGCATGAGCACCCCCTTGTTTGCAAGTGCTGACGCGGCTGATATAAGCTGGATGGGAGTGACAGACACCTCCTGCCCAATGGCAATCATGTACTTCGATATCCCGCTCCAGTCCTTGGGATTTCTCAATATGCCCCGTGCCTCGCCTGGGAGGTTGATACCGGTTGGTTCACCGAATCCGAAGGCACGTAACTGCTCGTAGAGCTTGAACTCATCAATTCTTCCCACAGCCTCGACCATCCCCATATTACAGGAACGCTCGAGGACATTTCTGAAAGTTACTTCCCCGTGTGTGGCGGTGTCGTGTATGGTCACATCATATATTTTTACTGAACCTCTACAGGTGAAGATGTCTTTCTCATCGACAAGTCCCGCGTTCATAAGCGTGGCTGCAACAAATATCTTGAAGGTGGATCCGGGTTCAAAGGAGTCGGTTATAGCCTTGCCACGCTTGACATCGTCGCTGTACTGATTGAAGCGGTTGAGATCGTAACTCGGGTGATTTGCCACGGCAAGGACCTCGCCGGTAGCCGGATGCATGACGATGGCGGATATGAGACGGGCATCCGTTGATCTGTATGCGGCCTGAAGCTCCTCCTCCACAATCTCCTGAATGTAGCGGTCGATGGTGAGGACTACGGTATACCCTCTGCGGTATGTTGGAATAGTGCCCGTTCTGCCCTCCACTCTCCTGGGGAGCAGCGCATCGTTGAAGTGGTACTCGATACCCTCGAGACCTCTCTGGTCGACACCGGCAAATCCAATAACATGGGAGGCGAGATTTTCGAAGGGATAGTATCGCTTGTACTCTTTCTCCAGATAGACACCCTTTATTTCCAGCTGCTCCAGCGGTTCGTTGTACTTCACGTCCACCTGCCGCTGTACCCAGACAAAGGGTTTGGGGGTGTTGATCTGCTTGAGAATACGCTCATGGGGGATGTTGAGTATGCGTGCAAGGATTTGCGCTGTTTGCTTTTTTCCCTCTATCTCGGCAGGACGTGCATAGACAGAGTAGGTTTCGAGGCTGATTGCAAGTTTTTCACCGTTTCGGTCCGTGATAAAACCCCGCTCCAATCCCTTTTGCAGATTCGGATTTGTCAGGAGTGTGTCCTTCTGGAAAAACATGATCTTTGTGATGCGAACAACAAGGATGCTAAACACAAGAGCGATTAGTATAATGAGGATAGTAAATCTTCGGTTCTGCCGCATTTTCATGGAAAGCTGGGGTCTCCGGTCTTACCACTAGTATCGGGCTTGACATACATTTTTAGAGATACTAAATTAGAGCGCATTATTAATAAAGCAGTGATACACTGATGTCACCTGAAATAGGTGAGCAATGTGCCTATATCAGTGGCTCGCTCTAATTTTCTCGAGCTGGCGTTTCTGGAACATCTTGTGATGAGTGGATATATACGCCAGCGGGCTTCTTAAGCGCACTATATTTCCGGCATTGGAGTAGTGTATGACCTTCCAGGAGATCATTTTTCATCTGAACTCCTATTGGAGCAGCCGTGGGGCCCTCATCGTGCAGCCCTACGATATAGAAACCGGTGCCGGTACCTTCAACCCGGCGACGATGCTCCGTGCACTTGGGCCTGAACCGTGGAATGTTGCCTATGTGGAGCCGTCCCGTCGACCGACCGATGGCCGATACGGAGAAAATCCGAACCGGCTGGCCCTCTTCTATCAGTATCAGGTACTCATAAAACCATCTCCGGAAAACGCGCAGGACCTGTATCTGGAGAGCATTGGCAGCCTGGGTATTGATTTCAAGAAACATGATATCCGGTTCGTGCATGATGATTGGGAATCTCCAACACTCGGTGCAACAGGCCTCGGGTGGGAGGTGTGGCTTGACGGCATGGAGATTACGCAGTTTACCTATTTTCAGCAGGTGGGGGGCATAGAGCTCGACCCCGTGTCGGTTGAACTCACCTATGGCCTGGAACGCATCACCATGTTCCTGCAGAAGAAGGATGATGTGTTTGATATTCTGTGGAATGATACACTCAGCTATGGGGACATTCGTAAGCGTGAGGAGTACGAATTCTCTGTGTACAACTTTGAAGAGGCATCGGTTGAAATGCACCGATCCTGGTTCAACGATTTCGAAAAAGAGGCTCAGCATTGCCTTGAAAGAGGCTTGGTCCTGCCGGCCTATGACATGGTTATCAAGTGTTCCCACACCTTCAACATACTCGGTGCCCGCGGCGCACTCAGTGTTACTGAAAGGACCGCATACATTGGCCGTGTAAGGAATCTCGCCCGCATGGTGGCGGAAGCCTATATTGCATCCAGAGAGCGGCAGGGCTTTCCGCTCATGGAGGGATGAGCCCAATGAAGGACATTCTTGTCGAGATCGGTGTTGAAGAGCTTCCCCATGCCATCTGTCAATCCGCGATGGATGATTTTTGCACAGCCTTTACGAACAGGCTGCAGGAAGAGCGTGTAAAACACGGTACAGTCTCACCTTTTGGTACGCCCCGGAGGCTGTGCCTCCTGATAGAGGACGTTCAGGAAGGGCAGGTAGATTTTAAGACCGAAAAGCGGGGGCCCTCCTATGAAAAGGCATATGTGGACGGGAAACCCTCACAAGCCTTGCTCGGTTTCCTGAAGGGAAACGGCATCGAGGAGGGCGATACGGTTGTCCGCGATGCAGGAAAGGGAAGATATGTGTTTGCCGTGCAGGAGGTAAAGGGTAAGAGCACCGAGCAGCTGCTGCCGGGAATTCTCACCGATGTGGTCCGGTCCATGCGGTTTCCAAAATCGATGCGCTGGGAATCAAAAGGTTTCTCTTTTTCAAGGCCTATTCGCTGGATCGTTTTCCTCTTCGGAAAGAAGGTAATTTCCTTTGAGATTGCCGGTATACATGCCGACCGTCACACGTACGGTCACCGGGCATATACGGATGGAACCATTGAAATTGGTGTTCCCCGGGATTATGAGCCCACTCTGCGTACCGCTTCAATCATACCGGACAGGGCGCAACGCCGGGAAGAGATAGAAGGGTACATATCCTCCATCACCGAACCCCTGGGTTTGAAAGTGCCATCAGTGGGAAACATACTCTACGATGAAAACACCGATCTCACAGAATCCCCTCACGCGGTGCTCTGCCGGTTTGATGAAGATTTTCTCGAATTGCCCCCTGAGGTACTCATCTCCGAAATGATCGAACATCAGCACTACTTTCCTCTCACAGACGTGAAAACAGGAGAGCTCACAAACAGCTTTGTAGCGATCTCAAATATTGCTGATAACAGCGAGAGTAAGGCGGGTTATGAGCGTGTGCTTCGCGCTCGTCTCAATGATGGCAGTTTCTTCTACAATGAGGACAGAAAAACCACCTTGGACGACTATCTCGAGAGGCTGACCGCCGTTACCTTTCATGAGAAACTCGGCAGCATGCGTGATAAAGTGGAACGGATCAGGACGATCTCAGCTTCATTCGGCAAGGACCTCGCTGTTGACAAGGAGACGGCATCTGATGTGGATATGATTGTGCGGCTTTGTAAAAATGACCTGGTCACACACATGGTCGGTGAGTTTCCGCAGCTTCAGGGAACCATGGGTTACTACTACGCCCTGTCATCGGGGCATGGTGAGCGTGTTGCACTGGGCATCAAGGAGCATTACTACCCGCGCTTTGCAGGTGACGAGCTGCCCAAGGCCGTTGAAGGCGCCCTGGTCGGGATAGCCGACCGTCTCGACACGATTATGGCCATTTTTTCAATCGGGCTGAGGCCGAAGGGATCAAAGGATCCCTTCGCACTTCGGCGTAAGGTTCTGGCCATCATCAGGATTATCATTGGTCTCAAGCTTCACTTCTCTATCCGAAAACTCATTGAGGATTCTGTAGGACTCTATAGGATGAATGACCCTGCCGCAGTCAGGGCAGATTTGGATCAGTTCTTCCACAACCGTATCAAATTCATATTTGCTGAATACGGTTTCTCCTACGATGAGATCGATGCATCTCTGGCGAATGTGCTGGACGACGTGTATGAGGCCTACAGACGTGTTGAGGCACTTCATAACCTGAGGGGTAATGAGGACTTCGAGCATCTGCTTATCTCCTTCAGGCGTATGAGCAACATCATTGAGGAGGGCGGCAGGTTAAGCTTTCTTAAGTCTTTGCTTGCGGAGAAGGAGGAGAAGGCACTGCACAGCCATTTCCAGTCCATGCGTGAGAGTATAGTGGAGAGTATCGAAAAAAAGGACTACGGTGAGGTTTATCGGATACTGTCGACCTTCAAACCCTATGTGGACAGCTTCTTCGACAATGTGCTTGTCATGGACGAGAATATAGAGCTCCGAAGGAACAGGCTCGGGCTCCTGCAATCCATTATTGTCGTCTTCTCCGATATTATAGACTTCTCAAAGATTGTCCAGCCAGGTGAGTAAATCTTGACCGACTCCAGCACGCGGTGTTATTTTTAGTCCCGAGAAATGCCCTGCTCTCTTCAAAAGTAATACTCAATTAACACAAGATTAGTAAATCGCTCATATATTCAGTGTAGAGGACGTCGAACATCTGGTCCACGAGAGATAGACAGGACGCATATTGAGTTTCTAAATCGTCGATATATAAATGATTAATGTGTTTTTAATGAACATGGTGCTGGCGAACTTCGAGATATTTAATTTTACGTATGAAATAGAAAAACACACGTTATAAAATGGCCTTCGATATAGATATACTCGAAGTTCGCCCCATATAATAGATTTGGAGGAAGAGGAAATGGCGAAAGAGAAGTTTGTGTACTTCTTCGGAGACGGAAAAGCAGAAGGACGCGCCGATATGAAGGAGAAGCTCGGAGGGAAGGGCGCAAACCTGGCTGAGATGACCAGTCTTGGCATCCCTGTGCCACCCGGTTTTACCATAAGCACGACAGTCTGCGATATGTATTATAAGAATGACAGACAGTACCCCGAGGGCCTGACTGAAGAGGTTGAGAATACCCTTCAGAAACTCGAGAGTTTGATGGGCAAGAAGCTCGGTGACCCGAAGAATCCCCTGCTGGTTTCGGTACGGTCCGGTGCGGCCGTATCCATGCCCGGCATGATGGATACGGTACTCAATCTCGGCACCAATGATGATTCGGTACATGGACTCGAGGCGATGACAGGAAACAGGAGATTTGGCTGGGATGCCTACCGCAGGTTCATTCAGATGTTCGGGAATGTGGTGATGGGGATCGATTCCGAAGAGTTCGAACATCTGCTCGAAGCCCGGAAGAGTAAGAAGGGTGTCAAACTGGACACGGACCTCGATGCCGATGATCTCATGGCTGTGGTTGAAGCATACAAGAAAATGATCAAGGAAAAAACGGGAGAAGAGTTCCCACAGGAGCCCCGCAAACAGCTCTGGAAATCCATCGATGCGGTATTCGGTTCCTGGAACAACGAGCGCGCCATCAAGTACAGACAGATCAACGATATCAAGGGGCTGCTCGGAACAGCGGTAAACGTACAGACCATGGTTTTCGGCAATGCAGGCGAGGATTCAGGAACCGGTGTCTGTTTCTCCCGTGACCCCTCCACCGGTGAAAATGTTTTCTACGGCGAGTACCTGATGAATGCACAGGGCGAGGACGTGGTTGCCGGTATCCGCACACCTGAATCGCTCCATGAGATGAAAAAAGACCTCCCCGACAAGTATGCACAGCTCGTGAAGTTCAAGGACACACTGGAGCGGCATTACAGAGACATGCAGGACATGGAGTTCACCATTGAAAAGGGCGCACTGTACATGCTCCAGACGAGGACGGGTAAGCGTACAGCCCAGTCCGCAATCAAGATCGCTGTGGACATGGTGAAGGAGGGTCTGATCGATAAGGAAACAGCGATTATGCGTATTTCTCCCGATCAGCTCGATCAACTCCTCCATCCGATGATAGACCCCAATGAGAAGGTAAAGGCGATCGCCAAGGGGCTTCCCGCTTCACCGGGGGCTGCCGTGGGACAGATCGTGTTTACGGCCCATGAAGCGGAGGAGGAGGCGGTCAAGGGTAAGGACGTCATTCTCGTCCGCATCGAGACATCGCCTGAGGATATCGGTGGGATGAATGTGGCTAAGGGAATTCTCACTGCACGGGGCGGCATGACATCCCACGCTGCCGTTGTGGCACGGGGTATGGGGAAGTGCTGTGTTGCAGGCTGCGGAAAGGTACACATCACCAATGATACTGAATGCGACATCGCAGGGGTTCACTTCAATGCCGGTGACTGGATAACCCTGAATGGCACCACCGGGGAAGTTATAGAGGGCAAGGTTTCCCTGGTGGAACCTGAACCAACGGGCGATTTTGCAGAGATCATGACATGGGCGGATGCGTTGCGAACGATCAAGGTCCGAGCCAATGCAGACACACCCGGTGACGCACAGAACGCGCGCAAGCTTGGCGCTGAGGGCATTGGACTCTGCAGGACCGAACATATGTTTTTTGAGGGTGACCGCATCGATTCGGTGCGGGAGATGATACTTGCGGAGGACGAGGCAGGCAGGAGGAAAGCTCTTGCCAGGCTCCTTCCCATGCAGCAGGGAGATTTTGAAGGAATCTTTGAGGTCATGGGGGATCTTCCCGTGACGATCAGGCTACTCGATCCGCCCCTACACGAATTCCTCCCTCACAAGGATGAGGAAATCACTGCCGCGGCAAAGAATATGGGTGTACCCGTAGAGCAGGTGAAAAAGAAGCTTGAATCGCTCCGGGAGTTCAATCCCATGCTCGGTCATCGGGGGTGCCGCCTCGGCATTACCTATCCTGAGATTTACGAGATGCAGGTGGAGGCGATATTCCGCGCAGCCGTGAACATGCAGAAGAAGGGCAAAAAGGTCGAGCCGGAGGTGATGATTCCCCTGGTGGGAACGGTCAAGGAGCTCAGCATACTGCGTGACCTTTCCGTCAGGGCGGCAGAGAGGATTATGGATGAAACAGGTGTGAAGATAAATTACATGGTCGGTACGATGATCGAGATACCGAGGGCGGCGCTCATTGCTGATAAGATCGCCGAGGTCGCGGAGTTCTTCTCATTCGGCACCAATGACCTCACCCAGATGACTTTCGGTTATTCCCGGGATGATGCCGGTGTATTCCTTCCCGAATACGTCAGCAAGGGGATTCTCGAAAAGGACCCCTTCCAGGTTCTCGATCAGGAGGGTGTCGGTCAGCTCATTCAGGTCGGTATCGAGCGGGGACGAAGCTCTCGGAAAGATCTCAAGGTCGGTATATGCGGAGAGCATGGCGGGGAACCCAGTTCTGTGGATTTCTGCTACCGGGTCGGCATGAACTATGTGAGCTGTTCACCCTTCAGGGTGCCCATTGCTCGGCTTGCAGCTGCACAGGCGTCGATCAGGAAAAGCAGAATGGGTTGATCCTTTTCGGGCATAAAAGGGTACATGTCTACCGGGCGGCTGCACTGTACCCCCCTGGGACCGTGTCAAGGTGACTGAAATGAATGTAATCGGAGTGACGGATAGGCATGCCAGCCCATCCGTCATTTGCTAGTGAGGTGTTGCATTTTCAGATGGCAGTAAACGAGAATATTCTGATTAGAAACTTTTCAATCATAGCTCATATCGATCACGGTAAATCCACGCTTGCTGACCGTTTTCTCGAGCTGGCCGGACTGCTGAACCCCGATTCCGGTGCTGAACAGTTTCTCGACAGTATGGACATAGAACGGGAGCGCGGGATCACCATCAAGTCACATCCGGTGACCCTGGAGTAC
This sequence comes from uncultured bacterium, assembly GCA_965603595.1. GTDB lineage: Bacteria > Spirochaetota > B62-G9 > B62-G9 > DRHN01 > JAGLSF01. The sequence continues at coordinate 1,771 of CBFDDP010000034.1, read as the reverse complement.
AGGACGCGGTCAGGGTATGAGTACACCCTGAACCTTCTCGACACGCCGGGACATGTCGATTTCACCTACGAGGTCTCCCGCTCGCTTGCTGCCTGTGAGGGCGTGGTCCTACTCGTGGATGCTACACAGGGTATCGAAGCCCAGACACTCTCCAACTTTTACATGGCCTTTGAGCACGATCTCGAGATCATTCCAGTCATCAACAAGATTGACCTGCCCGCCGCTGATGTGAAGGGTACGATGCGGCAGATCATGGACGATCTCAGCTTTGGAGAGGATGAGATACTTTCTGTCAGTGCCAAGGACGGTACTGGAATTACAGATGTGCTCGAAGCGGTCATTGCACGAATACCGCCGCCTGGCATAAATGGCCAGGATCCACTGCAGGCTCTCATATTTGATTCCCATTTTGATTCCTACCGAGGTGTGGTCATCAATGTCAGGATCTTTGCCGGCAGCATCAGGCCGGGCGAACGCATTCGTTTCATGTCTCATGACGGGGAGTATAAAGTCGAGGAAGTGGGCGTGTTCAGGCCCGATCTCGAGAAAAGGGACCGCCTCACAGCAGGGGAAGTGGGGTATGTTATAGCCGGTGTCAAGGAAATATCCCGAACAAGGGTGGGAGACACCATTACGACGGTAGAGGGCGGTGCCTCCATTCCCCTTCCTGGTTATCGTGATGTGAAGCCCATGGTGTATTCCAGTATCTACCCCGTATCATCCGATGATTACGGAGAGCTTTCAAAGGCCATGGACAAGCTCAAACTCAACGACGCATCACTGGTTTTTGAACCGGAATCGTCGAACTCGCTCGGGTTCGGGTTTCGCTGCGGATTTCTGGGACTGCTGCATCTGGAGGTTGTACAGGAGCGGCTTGAACGGGAGTTTGACCTCTCCCTCGTCCTTACGGCACCAAGCGTGGAATACCGGGTCTATTTCAATGACGGCAGCTCGAGGGTCATCGACAATCCTGTACACTTCCCCGATGAAGGCCAGTACGATTTTGCCGAAGAGCCCTTTGTCAAAGCAATGATCGTTACACCTGAGGATTTTGTCGGCAACGTCATGCGCGTTGCCATTGAACGGGGGGGTATACAGAAGTCAATGGTGTATATCGGTGAAAAGAGACTTGAAGTCGAGTATGAAATGCCGCTCGCTGATATCATCTATGATTTCCACGACACGCTGAAATCGGTCAGCAAAGGCTATGCATCCCTTGATTACGAGTATCTCGATTACAGGAAGTCAGCACTGATGAGGCTCGATATTCTGGTCGGCGGCAAGCAGGTTGATGCACTCTCGCAGATCGTGAAGCGTGACAGAGCCTATCAGCGCGGCAGGGAAACGGTTCAGGCCCTGAGAGATGAAATCCCCAGACACCTCTTCAAGATCGCCCTGCAGGCAGCCACTGGCGGTCAGATCATTGCTCGAGAAACCATCGGTGCAATGGGAAAAAATGTGACAGCGAAATGTTATGGCGGTGATATCACGAGAAAGCGTAAGCTCATAGAGCGGCAGAAGGAAGGCAAAAAGCGAATGAAGAGCGTGGGAAACGTGGATATACCGCAGAGCGCCTTCATGTCAGTGCTCAAACGAAAGGAGAGCTGATTCGAGATGTGGGGGACAGCATGAAGGGCCCTTCAAGTATTGCTTGATGATCGAAGGAAATATTATTACACTTACCGTGATAATCCGGTTCAGGTGAAATCGGATTTTATGCGTTAAAGGTACTTTAACCGCTTTACAAGGCTGCACGCAATTGCAGCGGGAG
>CBFDDP010000033.1:0-25846 GCA_965603595.1 uncultured bacterium | reverse complement strand
AGCGATATCTTTTATTTACCCTATTTATCGATGAAAACTCGTCCGTGTCAAGAAGATTGCAGGGGAGGTCCCTGCCTGGCAGCTGTGGATGTAAGCAGACAATGACCGGTATGACCGCATGAAGGATCCTTCATGGGATCTAATTGTCTTGACTAAACGCCCGGGTTTTCGATACTACAGCAGCGGACAGTAAAGATTAACCGCTTAACAAACCAAACCGTTAACCGTAAAGTAACTGTTGTATAAAGGAGAAGAGCATATTATCTTAGCCTATTCTGGAGGCGGGTCAGACCATGTTTCGAAAGCAAGAGAAAAGAGAAAAACGTAAGAAAAGCAAACTTCGCGAGAACATAGAGGCCGTGGTGTTTGCACTGGTCATCGCCCTTTTCATCAAGACCTTCATTGTCGACGTATACAAGATTCCCACAGGATCCATGATTCCCACCATTGAGGTGGGGGATTTCATCATTGCATCCAAGTTCATCTACGGTGCGAAGATCCCCTTTACAAAAAAGCGTCTTCCTTCTGTGCGCGATCCCCGAAGGGGCGATACCATCATCTTCCTCGCACCCTACTACGATCCACCGAATGTCTTCGTGCAGATGTTCACACCCATCGTGTACACACTGACACTCGGGTTCGTGAACATCGACCCACAGCCAAAGTTCTATGTGAAGCGGTGTATCGGCCTGCCCGGCGACGAGATCGAGATCATCAACAAGAATGTCTACGTCAATGGAAAACCCCTTGAAGGCTGGTGGCCGGAGTACCACGCAGACCCGGAAATCATACCTCCAGGCGACAACCTTATGAATCACCGCGACTTCTACGGCCCCATCATCATTCCCGAAGACAGTTATTTTATGATGGGCGACAACCGGGACCGGTCCAATGACAGCCGGTTCTGGGGCTTCGTGGAGCGGCACGAAATTTTCGGGAAATCCCTGTTCAGATATTGGCCCCCGAGACGAATGGGCATTGTACGCTGATCATGCAAGCTGTTCAGCCAGCCTCTCCTGCTCCTCTCTCACCTCAAGCAGCCGGTTGTACTCACGAATGATCCTCTTTTCAGGATATCGGTCAACCACCATCTTCATGAGCGATACAGCGGCGTCGATGTCACCGGTCACCTCGTACATGATTGCCCCGTTGAATCCCGCGGCAGGGTTTCGCGAGCTGTCCCAGGCTTCGAGATACAACTGAAGTGCACGATCGTATACACCGTTTTTTGCATACTGCCTGGCACTCTCCATAAACGGGTCTTTGCTCTTGTCTTTCATGAGCTTCCGGGACTCGCGTACCGTATAGGGGGCCAACTGCCTCGTCATCTGCGGAATGATGGAATCGACGATCTCTCTGTACATCTCCACGGGCTCTCTCAAGAATTCTTCGTTATCGGTTTCCTGCTCATCCTGCAATGAGGCTTCAAAGCTTCTCGAGGCAAAGAGTGCACCGCTTTCCGTATTGAACACGTGATAGGTCAAACCGAGAACTGCTCTTCTTCGGATCCAGTGTGTGTCAATGTGGTACATCGTCTCTGTCTCCCGATCAGTGACCCACTCGGTTCTCGTAAACTCTTCGTCCTCAGCTGTCATACGGTATATTTCACCGGTTACGATACCCTGCGCATCCACCTTCTTTCCGATCTCCTGTACACTGCCTGATGAGGTGCTGGTGGGATCGATGGATCGCCTGACCTCCGACGCACCCACCACGTGAAAGTAGTTTGTCTGTACAAGACCAAGGATAAAACGCTCTGTCGTGTACTCTTCCATCTCCCGTTCGACGGCACGCTCCCCAACGGACATGTCTAAGAGCTCCTCGAGGGCATCTTCGATAAGGTTCTCAACGCTCAACTCGTAACGTTCCTGGGTGACGGTGAAATCGAGAACCGCAATCTTCCGCATGGATGACATGTTCACCTCGGCAGGCTTGGACACGGTAACGGGAACGCTCGTCGCACACCCGAGAAACAAAACCAGGGCACCGATCACACACACTGCAATACGAACTACTGCTCTCATGGATTTTTCCCTCTGCGCATGATACTAGAAATACTATGGTACAGGGAGTCTGAATTCAAAATAATTTCATTGTAAGGAAGCACGGAATTCGTATACAATGATGCCGTGCTGGGAATCATCGAAAAGACAGCTGCTTCAAAGGTCACAGGAAAGGGAGTTACATCATGAGCTGGAAATACGTGTATCTCATCATCGGTGTGGCGAGTCTAGTGGCAGCCATATGGCGAATTGCCAGGGGGTCGAACCTGCTCCTACCCGCTGTTGGTATTCTCTGGTTTCTCGTTATACTCTTTCTCTATTTTATTCCTGATGCGTATAATTTCGTCCTGATCAGCGGAATCCCCTCTTTCGGACGATTGATTCACTATGTGGCGGTTCCGGTATTGATTATACTTCTCCTTTTGGTCGGAAAGAGAAGGGTATAAGCGATACCCGGAAACTACATGTTTTCCGGATACCGCTCGAGCTCGGCTTCGTCCTTTAAAACCGTCAACAGCGCTTCTATCTCATTCATGATCAGATTCTGAGTAAGATACTTATCGATGCTGTTCTTCGCATGCTCGTAGGGTATAGAGACCTCGGCCCGTATGTCCGTCACCTTGATCAAATGATAGCCGAAACGGGTCTCGACGATATCGCTCACCTCACCAACCTTCATGGAGAATGCAGCCTCCTCAAATGGCGGAACCATCTGCCCGCTCTGAAAAAAACCGAGGTCTCCGCCCTGTGCGCTGCTGGGCCCCTCGGAACACTCTATCGCCAGTGCTGCAAAGTCCTCACCGTCGCGGAGCTTCTGCTGCACAAGCTTGATTTTCTCAAGTGCCTCCTGCTTTTGCTGCTCGTTGTTCTGATCCTCCACCATGATGAGTATATGAGAGGCACTGACCTGCTTCGGTTGGACGAAATACTCGGGATTGTCCTCATAGTAGAGGCGTGACTCTTCATCGGACACGGTAATGTCCGGAGCAATATCACTTTCGATGAGTTTTTCGAGGGTAATACGGCGTTCCACGGCATCCTTGAAGGCAACCGCCGTATAGTTCATCTCCTCCAGTGCTGCTCGAAACTCCTGTTCAGTTGTAAACTGGGCCTGCACCTCATCAAACTGGCTGTTGATCTCCCTCTCATCAGCAGCGTAACCCCTCCTCTTGCTTTCCTCAAAGAGAAGTTCGTTGTCGATAAGGTTTTCGAGCACCTCGTTTCTGAGGCGCTTCAAACCCGCATCATCAAGAGGCACACCCTGCCTGAGAAGCTGCCCTTGTGCAATATTGAACTGCCGCTGATAGTCCTCCCTAGTAATGAAATCCCCGTTCACACGGGCAACGGCGTTCTCTCTATCACTCTCATTGTCGGCAGCAGAAACCCCTGCCGAGACTGCAGTTATTACTGAGATAAGCACAAGGCAATTGAAACGGACTCTCCACATCTTCATTGTTTTTATGGTTCTCCCTCTCGGGTACTCATGTGCCCATCTGTCAAGGAAGGCGTCTTCTGCTGAGTTCCCTGTAGCGAAGTTTCATTGGTTTTGTTATCTTCGCATATACAATTCTGCATTGAAGCAGCGTTTCGATTTCCTTGAGATAGGCAACAAAACGATGAAATTGAGCATCAACGTAATCCATGATTTCAAAGACCCATTTTCTCATCACATTGTTTTGCCATACCCTGACGCCGTAATCCCTTACGAGCACGATGATGGCCACGCTCCACTCGACAATCACAATGACACCCTCTATGACCAGCAGCAAGAAGCTCCTGAACACCTTTTACCACCCCCTGTTAAGAAACCGGTAACTGATTCTTCCCTCTCCGGGGAAACAGGTCCACAAACCTGACCGATGAGAGGGAAAACCCCTTCACATCCTGCAGTGCATCGAACTCCGAACGATAGAGTTGCGTGGCAACTCCTGGAAAGTTCTTTATCTCATTATTGATGCTCTTTCTTGAGCCCAAATTGATTGCCAGATGCACAAAGGGATGGGAGTAATCGGTCACACACCGTTTCACTGTGGCGGACAGTTTCGTAAACTCCTGCACGGCCCACAGCCTTCCCACCTGAAGCTCCAGGGGCGACATGCGCCTGGGCTGGAACACAACGGTATTGTGATCGTAATACTGCCAGTTATCCGTAATGAGCCGGCCCTCGTTTCTGAGATTGTTGTAGGTCTTGGTTCCTGGATAGGGCGTCAACACATTCAACGAGGCCGAGCTCACCCTGTTTTTATTGAGAAAATCGAGCGTCTGGGGAAATATATCCATGGTATCATCGTCGAAGCCAAATATCATTGAGGCGTGAAAGTGTATCCCGAAGTCCTTCACCCTTTTAATCGCCTCCTCAACGTGCTCAATATCCTTCGGCGATTTTCTCATGGCTTGCAGCTGGGACTTCGACACGCTCTCCAGTCCAAAAAACAGGCCGATGCAGCCGCTCTCCGCAGCAAGGCGCATCATCTCGGTTTCCTTCACAAAGGATATGGATGCCTGTCCACCCCAGCGAATGTGCAGGGGCTTTATAGCGCGGAAGAGCTCCTTTGCATATTTTGGGTCGCCGATTATGTTGTCATCGAGAAACAGAAGTGTTTTTCCGCCCGAGTCCTGTATGTCCTGTACAACATTTGCAATGGGTATGTGGCGGATTTTCCTTCCAAAGATATCGTGTACGCAGCAAAAATCACAGTTATAGGGACACCCGCGTGTGGTCATAACCGGTACGGCCCCGAAGAGTCTCTTCTTGGTGCCCCGTCTGTGTCTGATGTGCACGTAGTTCTCTAGTGAGGGAAAGGGCTTGTGATACTTCTTCTGCGGCCTGCCCTTTTGAAAATCGTCGAGCAGCTGTTCCCAGACCCCTTCCGCTTCACCGATTACCACCGAATCGGCGTGACAGAGGGCCTCATCCGGCAAAATAGTCGGATGCACACCACCCATGACAACCCGTTTACCCCTTTTGTGGAACTCATCAGCCAGATAATAGGCCCGGGGAGCATTGGATGTCATACAGCTAATCCCCACCAGGTCGCATTCCATATCAAGATCAATGCTCTCGATTTCCTCTTCTATTAAAGTGACCCTGTGATGTGGTGGGGTAAGACCCTCGAGCAGGTTGAGAGCCAGCTGGGGCATCATAATTCCCTTTGGCTTTTTTACAAAAGGATTCCTGGCAGGTGATATGATCAGTATGTGCACGCAGGTCCCTTGGGCACGAGGTTTTTTAGAAGTCTGTGGTACGAATCGATCCTGCTGTTTATAAAAAGCCCCGAGCAATCGGGGCTTGTCTTGGGTGGTTTAAAGAGTTTTCACATTCGAGGCCTGTAGCCCTCGAGGCCCCTCTTTTATTTCAAAAGTAACCTCTTGATTTTCGGTTAATGTCTTAAAGCCTTCTGACGCAATCTCTGAGAAGTGCACAAACACATCGTCGCCATCGTCTCTGCTTATGAAGCCATAACCTTTCTGCTCGTTAAACCATTTTACTCTTCCATCAGGCATGTTAACTAAATCCTCCATAATGTATTGTATCCTCAGTACGAGGATATCAAAAAGCTACCTCTATTCATACTCATTGTCAATCTTATTCCACGCCGCATCTGGTCACACGATCAACACACACATGATCGCCCGACACGACATCCATGAAGAGTTTTGCTTACATTATTCTCTGCTTTTTTATGATAGTATGGTATTCATTAGAGAAAGGAGAGCCACATGAAGCTTGCCAGCCCGATCGGGTGCTCGACGAACTGCTATCACGGTTTTGATCTTGAAACCGCTTTGCGGGGTATTGCGGATGCAGGCTTTCAGTACGTTGAGCTGACCTCCGTAACAGACTACACCGAACATGTCATGCCGGAACAGATGACCGAAAGCAACAGGGAGGAGCTCAGGGATAGATTGAAGGATTACGGGCTGTCACCCATGAGTATAAGCGGCCACTCCAACCTGGCCAGCCGGAAAGGCGTCGACATTTTCAAGAGGCGCGTAGACCTTGCAAAATGGCTCGAGGCGGCAGTGGTCAACACCGGTCCCGGAGAGGTTGAGAGCCCTGCGGGGAGGGACAGTTTTTTCAACAATATAATCGAGATTGCCGAATACGCCGCTGGGGCCAACATAACTGTGGCATTGGAGACGCACGGTGAACTGATGGGCTCGGGGAGGGCTGCTGCTTGGGTGATCGAACAGATCGACTCACCATGGATTCGCATAAACTACGATACGGGAAATGTTATTTTTTATGGCGGAGTCAGCCCCAAAGAGGATATACTTGCAGCGATTCCTTTCCTGGGACATATACATCTCAAGGACAAACGGGGAGGCAAAAAGGTTTGGGATTTCCCCCCTCTCGGTATGGGGGAGGTGGACGTTCAGGGCATCTTCAGGGCATTGGGTGAGGCCGGTTACACGGGCCCCATCAGTGTGGAAATCGAGGTGTCCGGCAAGGATTATATTCCATCCTGGCTTGTGTCCGATGAAAAGGGAGAGATCGTCTCGGAAGAGAAAAAAGTCCACGGTCCGGAGATTGTGGACCGGGCCCTGGAAGAATCCATGCGCTACATTCAGACCCTTCTCTGACCTGTGTATCAGAGCTGAAAGGTGTAAAGAGCGTGAAAGACCTGCTTCTTGGCATAGATGTCGGCACCACCGGAACCAAGTCTGCCCTTTTCACCACCGGGGGTACGCTCGTCTCGGTGGGTCAGTCGGACTACGGGATACAGCACGAGCATCCCGGCTGGGCGGAGCAAAACCCGGAGGACTGGTGGACGGCTGTGTGCAGGGCCACCCAACAGGCAATCTCATCGGCCGGTGGAAACCCCGAGAGAATTGCAGCCATTGCGGTCAGTTCACAGGCACCCGCCATGCTTCCACTTGACCGACACGGACAGCCTCTTCGCCCTGCCCTTATCTGGATGGACAGGCGTTCGGAAAAGGAGGCGCAGGAACTCGCACAGAAGTGCGGAGAGGGCAACGTCGAGCAGGTGACGGGCAACAGGCCTGACCCATTCTATGTGGCAGCGAAAATTCTGTGGTTTCGAAGACATGAACCCGAGAAGTTCGCCGAAACCCAACTCTTCGTGCAGGTAAACGGGTACATCAATTATCTTTTAACCGGAACCCATTCCCAGGACACCGTGCACGAAGCCCTCCTGCAGCTACAGGACTATACGACAGGCCAGTGGTCTAAAAAACTCTGCACCATATGCGGAGTAGACCCGTCATGCTTTCCTCCCGTGTATCCTGCACATCACCTGCTCGGTGAGGTCACTGCTGAGGCTTCGGACGCTACAGGGCTTTGCCGGGGCACCCCGGTAATGGTCGGTACTGCAGACGGCTCGGCAGCGGCCCTCGAAGCGGGTGCGGTATCCTCGGGCACAGCCGCGGAAATGACAGGAACATCCACCGTGCTTCTCATGCCATCCAATCAGCGGGTGACCGAACCCGTGTTCATTGCAATTCCCCACTGTGTGCCGGACAGGTATCTCCTGCTCGGCGCCATGGCTTCATCGGGAGCGAGCCTCAAGTGGTTCAGGGACCAGTTTGGAACATCCCCGACTGGTGAAGACACCACCGTAATGAGGGACCCCTATGACCTCCTCACCGATGAGGCGTCTACCTGCAAACCGGGGTCGGAGGGTGTTGTCTTTCTGCCCTATATGATGGGGGAACGGTCTCCCATCTGGCACACCAATGCCCGGGGTGTGTTTTACGGTCTTACCCTTTCGACCACCCGCGGGGTCATGATACGGTCCATACTCGAGGGGGTCTCCTTCGCCCTTCTGCACAACGTCGAGCATGCGGAGAAAGCGGGCATTGAGGTAAGGGAGCTTCGTTCCGTGGGAGGGGGGGCACGCAGCGCGCTCTGGAACCAGATCAAGGCGGACGTGCTCGGAATACCCATACTGCTGCCCGAGACATCGGTAGGTGCACCCTTTGGCGATGCCATACTTGCCGGCATGGGGATCGGCATCTTCACTGATGTGGAAGCATCCCTGCACTCCATGGTCTCCATCAAGGCCCGTTTCGAACCGGACCTGCAACGTCATCGTCTATACAGAAATCTCTACGGTGTATATCGCAGCCTCTATGAGGACCTCAGGGAAGGGTTCGACCGCGCAGCCGGTATCGTAACAGATATGCTGTAGAGCGAAAGGAGGGAGGAACGTGCAGGGAGAGTTCAGAGACCATATTGCGCTCGTAACCGGCGGCTCGCGGGGCATTGGCCGGGCTATATGCCTGTGCCTATCATCCCTGGGTGCCGCGGTTGCGGTACACTACAACAGCAGGGAAGATGCGGTATTGGAGGTGTCGGGGCTGATTGCAGAGAAAGGCGGTCGTTCCGCTGCACTTCAAACCGAACTGAGTAAACCCGGAAGCGGTACACGGCTGGTGGAGTCCACGGTAAACCTGCTCGGAGGTATCGATATACTCATCAACAACGCAGGTATCATGACCGATTCGCCGGTGAGCGGCATGACGGATGAGCTGTGGGAACACTCCCTGGCCGTCAACCTCACCTCCGCATTCAGATGCGCACGGGCCGCCATACCCCATATGAAGGAGAAGGGGTGGGGACGGATCATCAGCCTCACCTCACAGGCTGCCTACACGGGTTCCTCGAACCACGCGCACTATGCAGCAGCCAAGGCAGGGCTGCTTGGTTTCACCTACTCTTTGGCCAAGGAACTGGGCGATTTCGGGATTACGGTCAACGCCGTTGCTCCGGGGAGAATCTCCACCGACATGCTCGCTGAACGATCGCAAGGGCGGGAGGATGAGTGGCTCGCACAGACCCCGCTTGGCCGCTTCGGCAGTCCCGAAGAGGTGGCCGCAGCGGTATGCTTTCTGGCCTCGGAGCAGGCCGGCTATATCACCGGTACAGTTTTGCACGTAAACGGCGGGCTGCGAATGGGATGACTGTGCATGGTTAGGCCACGAATCCTCGCATCTCATGCGTTGCAATTTTGGTACTCCCGAGTTACAATGGCTCTCTGTCAGGACTTCAGGTGTATGACTCAAGCATACTATCTGTGAAGGAGATAATCCCATGAGTACAAAGGTTGCTATGATTGGAGCGGGCAGCGTTGTGTTCTGCAAGCTGTTGATGGCGGATATCATGGCCACACCGGCATTGGAGGGAAGCGAGTTCTCCCTCATGAGCAGAACGATGCCCAAGCTCAAGAACATGGAGGAGTTTGCGAAACGCATGTTGAAGGAGAACGGGATCAAGGGGGAGGTCTGGTCCACGCTCGACAGGCGGGAGGCCATCAAGGATGCCGACTTCGTGGTTGTCATGATTCAGGTAGGCGGCGTTGGTGCCTTCGAGCTTGACTACAAAATACCTCTGAAATACGGCGTTGATCAGTGTGTCGGCGACACCATGGGTCCGGGAGGTATTTTCAGGGGCTTGAGGACCATACCCGTTCTCATCGACATCGCACGGGACATGGAGGAGGTTGCCAAACCAGGTGCCATAATGCTTCAGTACTCCAACCCCATGGCGCTCAACTGTCTTGCCATCGGCAAGGCCACATCCATTGCATTCACCGGCCTCTGCCACGGCATACAGACCACGCTGCAGGAGATCGCCACCTGGCTCAAAATCCCCAAGGAGGAGATTACCTACACCTGCGGCGGCACCAACCATCTCGACTGGTTTCTCACCCTCGAGCGAAACGGTGAGGACCTCTATCCCAAACTGCGTGCAGTGTTCGAGAAGCCTGAGTACTACAAGGCTGAGAAGGTGCGGGCCGAGATGTTCAGGCAATTCGGCTACTTTGCCACTGAAACAACCGGACACACCAGCGAGTATGTACCCTATTTCCGGAAAAACAAAAAGGCCATGGACCTCTACTGTGACGAGCCTGGTTTCGGGGGCCAGAGCGGAGCCTACTACACCTGGTGCAAAACCGTTGCGGATAAGTATGCGGACAAGAACATGCTCGACTATGAGTCCACGAAGATTGAGGGGCGAAGCATCGAGTACTGCTCCTATATCATGGAGGCCGTGGTCACCGGCAACCCCTTCAGGTTCATGGGGAATGTTCGAAACGACGGCTTCATACAGAACCTTCCCGATGGGTGCTGCGTGGAGGTCCCCACCTTTGCCGACGACACGGGTCTCCACCCCTCCACCGTAGGCTGTTTGCCGCCCCAGTGTGCTACGCTGAACAGGACGCAGATCAACGTGCATATACTTGCCACTGAGGCATCTCTGACGGGAGATCCCGAGCATATCGTGCACGCCATTGCCCTCGATCCCCTCTCAGCGGCAGTCTGCACACTGAAGGAGATCAGAGAGATGGCCACCGAGATGCTCGAAGCCGAGCGTGAGTGGCTTCCACAGTTTGAGGGAAAGAAAATCGTAGCGAAACCGACAATCTCCATTCCCAAGGGAACAGAGGCCATACATGCGCCGCCCGACCCTGCACAAGCCATACTCAAGCGCTTCATGAAACTGGCAGAGCAGGATATCTGAACCCTATTATACAGTGCAGTGAAGGGTTTGCGTCAATCCCTATTACCCCCGAGAGAGGTAATCGGGCCTGATGTCTGCAAACCGAAGCAGGTTCGCGTTGGTAACCACGTTGATGGAGCTCATTGCCATGGCCGCTTCAGCTACGACCGGATGGAGGAGCCCCAGGATGGCTGCGGGAATGGCGATGGTGTTGTAGAAGTAGGCCCAGAAGAGGTTCTGACGGATCTTTCGGAAGGTGGCCCGTGAGAGCTTCACCGCAGTGATGACACCCCCCAGGTCACTCCGAACGAGTGTGATGTCTGATGCTTCGATGGCAATGTCGGTACCTGAGCCGATTGCAATTCCCACATTGGCCTGCGTGAGGGCCGGTGCGTCGTTGATCCCGTCACCCACCATTGCCACGGTCCTCCGCGATGACTGCAGGTTCCTGACTTCCTGCACCTTTCCCTCGGGAAGTACTTCAGCGAGCACGCGGGCTATTCCCGCTTCTGCGGCAATAGCCTCAGCGGTCCGCCGGTTGTCGCCGGTAATCATGGCCGTTTCTATGCCAAGGGATTCGAGCTCACGAACCGCTTGGGCAGCATCTTCCTTGAGCGTATCAGCCACCGCAATACAGCCTGCAATCTCATCTTCCCGGGCAACGATGATCACCGTCTTCGCTTCCGATTCGATACGCGTAATCTCACGTTCCAGTGCTCCCGTCGCAAGGCCCGCTTCACCGATGAGCACCCGGTTTCCGATGATCACCCTCATGCCCTCTACCTCGGCCTCCACGCCTTTACCGCGCCTGGCAACAAGCCTCCCAATCTCTGTGAGCTCTATACCCATATCCCGTGCCCGTTTCACAACTGCCTTTCCGATGGGATGCTCTGAACCTGACTCCACCGAAGCAGCAATACGGAGAAGCTCCTGTTCGTCGAACCCGGCGGCAGGTATCACATCGGTGACCTGCGGTGTTCCCATGGTAAGGGTGCCCGTCTTGTCGAACACAATGATGTCCACATCCTTCAAGGTCTGTATGACCTCGCCCTTTCGAATGAGCACACCTGCCCGAGCCCCCATGCCCGTTCCCACCATGAGGGCCGTAGGCGTGGCAAGTCCCAGTGCACAGGGACAGGCGATGACCAGAACTGCTACTGCCGCAAAGAATGCCAGTGTGATCCTTCCGAGATCAGGATTCACCCAGGGAAGAATGGTCGAGGCCCATCGGGTAATGGGAAGGAACACATTCGGGGCAAACAGCCAGGTGAGGAAAGTGAGAACTGCAATACCGAGCACCACGGGAACAAATACGGCGGTAACGCGGTCGGCAAACTCCTGTATGGGAACCTTGGTTCCCTGCGCCTCCTCCACGAGCCGAATGATATGGGAAAGAAAGGTGTCTTTCCCGACCTTGGTTGCCCGAACACGCAGGAGCCCCTCCTGATTGACCGTGGCACCGATCACCTGTTCACCAGATCCGCGGGTTACGGGCATAGCTTCACCGGTCACCATGGACTCATCAATGGCGCTTTCACCCTTAACTATCACGCCGTCGGTTGGTACCTTTTCTCCGGGGTGTACGATCATGATGTCATCGATCAGCACCTCCTCGATGGGAATTTCCCGCTCCTCACCATCCCGTAGGACCCGTGCGGTCTTTGCCCCGAGCTGCAGGAGCTTCTTTATAGCCTGTGACGCCCTGCCCCGGGCGGTCGATTCGATAGCCCTTCCCGTCAGATGAATAGCCATGATCATTGCAGAAATGGCGGCAAAGGACCTGATACCGGTGAAGAGTGAAAGGATGCCGGTAATAAAAGCCACGGTGGTACCGAGCATGATGAGCACATCCATGTTTGCCTGCCCGTGTGCGATCGATTTCAGTGCCGACCGCTGTGTAGCCCAGCCGATCACAAACACCAATGGTGCGGCCAGCAGGAGCATGATGACCGTGTTGATACCCTTATCCGGCCAGGTGATTCCGAAAAACATCTCGAGAGACATCCATGCCATAACCGGCGCGGTGAAAATCCACGCAAGAAGCATACGCTTTCTGGCGGAGCGCATCTCCCCGAGGGCCCCTTCCTCCCCGGCAACAACTTCGACAGACCGCTCGTGAAGCACCTCATAACCGATGCCCTCGATCACACCCTTCAGATCGGACAGCGCGACCGCCTGCGGATCGAAAACAACGGATGCCTGTTCCGCGGCTGGGTTGACCGATGCTTCCTTCACCCCGTCGGTTTTCCTGAGTGCCTTTTCGATGTTAGCGGCGCAGGACGCGCAGTGCATACCGCCCACCGGGAGGAGCACCTTCTCCAACTCTGCCCGGACCTCATACCCTGTGTTGTGGATGACCTCCTCGATACCGTGCATGTTGATCATTGCGGGATCGTAGTCGATATAGGCCTTTTCAGCGGCGAAGTTGACCGACGCACTTTTCACACCCTCTGTCTTACCGAGCGCTTTTTCTATGTTCAGGGCGCAGGAGGCGCAGTGCATGCCCTCTATGCTGATATTTATCCTGCTCATTAACACGTTACCAATCATATAATATTTATTATTATACTATTAGTAACGTTACTCAATCATCACAACATAGTCAAGGCGCGATATCGGGCGTAGATGACTGCACTGTGCTTCCGATCCATGAAAGCTGTTTCTTTCATAGTGAAAAGGCACTATGTTAATGCCTGCCAGCTACAGTTGGACAGGGATACACGGCATGATGCACAGAACGCGTGGGGGGTATGCACACTCATGGCTGAAACGTCCATTAGAACCGTTGAAAAGAAATTCTTCGAGTATGACAGGGCCCTTGTTCTCGAAAGCGAAGCGGTGCTCGACGGATTTGTGCTCGCCTATGAAACCTACGGTACGCTCAGCAAAGAGAGGGACAATGCCATACTCATCTGTCATGCACTGAGCGGTGACTCCCATGCGGCTGGATGGTATGAGGAAGACCGGACTCCCGGGTGGTGGGAGGACATGATCGGCCCGGGGAAGGCCTTCGATTCGGATAAATACTTCATCATCTGCTCAAACGTGATCGGGGGGTGCAAGGGCTCGACCGGCCCCGGCTCTGTCGATCCAAAAATCAATGAGCCTTACAGGCTCAATTTCCCCGTGGTCACCATTGGAGACATGGTACATGCCCAGGCACTGCTCATTGATCAGCTAGGCATAGAGCGCATACTCTGTGCAGCGGGCGGGTCCATGGGTGGAATGCAGGCGCTTCAGTGGTGCGTCTCCTTTCCGGATCGGATACGCTCCTGCATCCCTATTGCCACCACCTACCGCCATTCAGCACTACAGATCGCCTTCGACGAAGTGGGACGACAGTCCATCATGGCAGACCCGAAATGGGAGGGTGGCAACTATCCGGAAGGGAGAGGGCCCGATGCTGGGCTTGCCGTGGCCCGGATGATAGGCCACATCACCTACATGAGTGACAAGAGCATGGAACGCAAGTTTGGCCGGCAGCTCAAAAAGAAGGAATACGGCTATGTCTTCACCCAGGAGTTCGAGGTTGAGGGCTACCTCCGCTATCGAGGCGACAGCTTCATACAGCGCTTCGATGCCAACTCGTACCTGTACATCACCAAGGCCATGGATTACTTCGACCTGCAGCGTGATCGCAACCTTGCACAGACCTTTTCACATATAGAAGACATGAACTTTCTCATCATCGCCTTCAGCTCAGACTGGCTCTACCCGCCCTATCAATCCAAGGAGATCGTCAAGGCCCTCAAGATGAACGGGCTCGATGTCACCTATTGCGAGATATCTTCAGATTACGGGCATGATGCCTTTCTCATCGAGTTCGAGGAGGAGACAATTCTCATACGGCACTTCCTCGATAAGGTGATGCGGAAGAACGATATAAGACGTGATTAAAAAAAGAAACCGCAGAAATGGAAAGACCCTCGAACGGCTCGACCACAAGATAATCGCCTCACTTATCACACCCGGGAGCAAGGTGCTCGACCTCGGCTGCGGTGAGGGCGTGCTTCTGGACTACCTGGTGAAGGAACGGGGCATCGAAGGTTACGGCATAGAGATCAGCGAATCAGCAATATACAAGTGCGTTGCCAAGAGGCTCAGCGTTTCCCAAGAGGACATTGACTCGGGGCTCAAGCACTACCCCGACCAGTTCTTCGACTTCGTCATATTCAACCAGACCATGCAGCAGGTACACATGCCGCGGCATGCGATAATAAGGGCTCTACGTATCGGGAAAAAGGTGATCGTCGGGTTCCCGAACTTCTGTCACATCCGCGCCCGCCTTCAAATCACCCTGCTCGGGCATGTGCCGATCACCGCATCCCTCCCCTACACCTGGTACGACACACCTAATCTGCACTTCCTGAGCATGCGGGACTTTATCCACTTCTGCAGAGATGAACGGATCACTATCGAACACAGGGTTTTTCTTACAAGGAATGCCGCAGTGAAGATCTTACCCAATCTCCTCGCCTATAACGGCCTCTTCGTGCTCTCCTGTCCGAGGCGTACGGGAGAGGCTGCTACTTCCTGATGAGCAGGAATTCGACTCTGCGGTTGCGGCGCCTGCCCTCTGTGGTAGTATTCGTATCAACGGGAAATTTTGGACCATAGCCAATATATTCGAGCCGGTCGGAATCGATGCCATTGTCAACGAGATAGATCCCCACAGCCTCTGCCCGCCGTTTGGACAGCTCCATATTGTAGGTCTCGTCGCCTGTACTGTCCGTGTGGCCCTCCACCACGATCGAGTGCTTACCGTATTTCTGGAGTATGGCCACGATCTTGTCCAGTATGCGGAAGGTCTTCTCTCCCTTCAACTCGGCGGTGTTGAACCCGAACTCCACATTGGAAACCCGTATCTTCAACCCACGGTTGGTGGATTCAACGAGAATATCAATGGAGAAGGGCACCTTTTCGCTCTTGCCTGTATTAAAGCCCGCATCCACTGCTTCGAGCAGGATGTAATAATCCTCAGCACTGTCAACGAGCACCCCCGTGTCAGAGATGCCATCCCAGACGATTTCGCCTGCCGGTACACCCGATTCCAAAATGGTCTTGAATATCCGATCGTCAGTTGTATAAATCGTCGCTTTCCAGTTCAGAATGGAGGTAAGGTCACTGACATCCGTGCGTATGGTCAGGGTGTCGTTGATTCCATCACCGTCGGGAGAGAATACTTCTGGCTCGACCTCCACATCAATGTCGGGTGGATCAACGTCGAGAATGAGCTCACGTTTGAAGGAATAGGTGTTGACACCGCTCCGATAGATGACCTTGAGGAAATAGGTGTAATACCCGGATGGAAGGCCGTCAGGAAATATCTCGCTCATGAGTCCCCTCTGCGGCCACCCGTCCCAGATAATGGAAGCGGGAACGTAGCTTCTGCCCCGGAAACGCTTCGCTGTCTCGCCCTTCTCAAGCTGGACGATGAGGTCCCAGGTATCGATTCTTCTCCGATCCGAGAGAATCGGGAAGAAGGTCAGCTTATCGAGCAGCCCGTCCCCGTTCGGTGAGAATACAGGAGTATCGATATCAACCGTTGCCTGACGCTCCCGCACGTCGAGAGTGATCCCCTCGATTCGTTTCTCCATGCGGTTTCCGGCCCTGTCCACCCCCGTGATGGCGATAGTGTATATGCCTTCTGGTAGCACACTGCCATTCTCACCCTTCCCATCCCACTCGAAGATCTCCGGTATCTCGGTACCCCACTCAAGGTTCTTTACATTGATCTCCTCGAGTGTGGTAATCGATGCGGTCCATGCAATGTCCTTCTCAGCATCGATCTGCAGGGTGATACTGTCCTTGATGCCGTCTCCATTGGGTGAGAACATGAGGTCTTCAACTGTGACGTCGAGCGGAGGCGGCACGGTATCTACCACGATCACTCCACGCACCTGAAGTGTTTTGCGGGAGTTTCTGGTGGACGTGTAGAATTCGTACGCATAGTTCCCGTCTTCAACGGTGTTCCCTGCACTGTTGACCAGATTCCACACGATAATCTCCGGAAGGAGTATCTCCTCGTCTTTCTCTGCATAACGGTTCCGTATGGCCTTCTGCACATTCGAGCCGCCGTCGAGAAAGATGAGGCTCCAGCCCCGCAGTTTGTCATCCCTGTACTGCGTTGTATCAAACCTGAACTCATCTCGTATGCCATCGAAATTGGGTGAAAGGTAGTATGTTTCGCCATGCACAAAATTGAGCGACAGAACATCGAGTGCCTTCAGCCGGGCACGGTCTTCCTTGTCGAGGGGTTCAGGCTTAAGCTGTATCTCCTGCCTCAGATGCTCGAGTTCGATCTCCTCCGCGCTACCCCTTCGAAGGATATCGTTCACAATCTCCTCGATCCCCTCGACCTGCTCGGTGGTCACTTCAACCTTGTTACCCTCTCGAATATTTATTCCCCGATCAATCTTGCTTATCACCTTTTTCAGTTCAGGAGGAAGGTCCGCCATGGACGGGCTGTCTACATTCATACGGACGTTCACCATGCCGTCAGCAACATGCACATCCGTATTTCCAGACTCAGTCCGGGCGAGAAAACCCGTGCCGCTCATCCCAAGCGTTGCCGTGTCGGTCTGAATGGTATCCTTGCTCCTGTAGGCCACCTTCTCAGCCCTGGCGAAAAGATTACCCATGATGAGCTGTACAAAGGTACGGTTGTCCCCATCATCCTGGGGAAGGGCCACCAGCTGCAGTTCGCTCTTGTCATTCATACGAAAAATGGTACCGGAACTGACAACAAGTTCACAGTAGCTGTTTTCATAGGTCTTGATGCGTGTCCCCTCACTGATGATATCGCCCACACGGGCACATATCCAGCCTGATTCATTTACGGGACGAACAAATACATCTCCCACGACAAACACGATCTTTGCGCTCTTTCCTTCGGGCAGCACAATCTCGGTAGTTATCCTCTTCGCGCAGCCGTATCCAAGAGCCAGCAGGGTCACGAATAACAGGATTAGTATGACAAACTGTTTAACCTTCATACATCATTCCTCTGTCAGGACAGAGAGATCCCGCGCGTAATATAATACCATGTCTGCAGATATTACAGCAATAATGGGGTGTGCATCCCCTTCCTCACATGTTGAAAGATTGATGCAGACTGGTGCAGGCAGTTGTTCCTGCTGGGAAGGCATAGAGTTGTGTATGTACGTTTCCCCGCTGGGAGGACATAGAGTGGTGTGGATACATGTCCCTACTGGGAAAACTAGGGAGCGCTTGAAACATTGAGAAGGGTTCCTGCTTGATCTATAGCGAGAAGGGCTCTCCCTGAAGAGAAGTTTCTTGCTTAGTATATGGTTCGGTAAAAACTGCTGCTTCTGTGGAGGTGAGCGGATTCGAACCGCCGGCCTCTTGCATGCGAAGCAAGCGCTCTCCCAGCTGAGCTACACCCCCTGCTCTGGTGATACACCCTCTTCACAAGGGCATACCCCTTCTCCTGCACGTGTACAGTATAACAGAAATATCTTCCGCTTCAAAGGGTTTTATACGCGGGGAAGGCCCGGTCACATTTATAATTGACAAAAATTTAATTTTCTTTATTATAAAACAAAACCACGGTGAAGAGGTCTGTATGATTCGAGGAAAAGACGGAACGATTATTCCGAAGGTTGTCATCGAACGGCTCCCGCGCTATTACCGCTACTTTGACTGGCTCGACGGCAAAGTCGAGAAGATCTCTTCAAAGCGGCTCGGTGAGTACCTGGGTGCGTCAGCCTCCCAGGTGCGTCTTGATCTGAGCTATTTCGGCGATTTTGGACAGCAGGGTTACGGTTACAATGTCAAGAAACTCAAGCGGGAGCTCGCAAATATTCTCAGCATCAACTCTGAGACCTCCTTCATCATCATCGGCGCGGGCAATATCGGCAGAGCCATGACTCGCTACAAGGCATTTGCCAATGCGGGCTTCAACCTGAAGGCCATCTTCGATATCAACCCGTCACTCCGTGGCCAGATCATCAGCGGTACGAAAATTCATCACACCGATGAGATGGTACCGTTTATAGAGAAAAACCATATCGACATTGCCATACTCGCAATCCCAAAGGAAGATGCCAATGAAGTTGCTCACTCACTCACCGAAGCCGGTGTGAAAGGCATACTCAACTTTGCCCCCCACGACCTGGAGGCGGAAGAGCGCATCCCGGTGGAAAACATCCATATCATCGATAAGATGCTTGCTCTTTCCTTTATGATAAAGGGCACCTAGCAGGACAAATCTCAAGGCCTCTCCCTTCACCCTTTCAGCGCGCTGTGAATTCCTTTTGACTTTTGAATTTTTACTCAATACTTTGTACCCACCAACACGAGCGGCGTGTACCATGGGCGGGTATGCTAGACAAAGATATCACCACTTCGACTTTCCCGGACATACAGGAAGGGTCTCCATAGGCCTCGAAGACTCCAGCTTCGCCGATATTGAAGATGAGGAACTGTTCAAAATCGGCAACATACTGGCGAATTTTCTCTACGGACTTCTCCTCGAGAAGCGTGATATCAGGGAAAGTTCACTCAGCGTCTTTCACTCCATGCTCAAGGACAGCTCACTTCTCCTGGAAGACAAAGACCTGAACGCACTGCTCAGGTTTTCAAACCGCGCCTTCCACAAAGGCGATTATCAAAACTCCCTGTTCCTCTCCCAGCTCATCCTCTCCCGCATCAATCAGGTTATTGACAAGAAGATCGCCAATGATGACAAAACCATCGACAAGGAAATCATTCACCTTCAGATATCCACGCTGAACTTCATCGGGTATCTCTTCGCAAAAACGGGCAAGAACATAGACTATGGCCTTAAACTCACCAAGATAGCTAACACCCTTTTGAACGAGTTCAACGAGAAGGAGGATGAAACAATCGCCCTTCGTGCGGCCATCTACGACACGCTGGGCTCACTGCACATACAGAAGGAAAATTGGGATGAGGCCATTCGCTTTCTCGAATTGGCCCAGGATTACGATCAGTCACTGCTCGCACGGGGAGAGGTCGATGAGATCGGCTTCAGGCTCACCTGCAGTAATCTCGGATACGCCATTGTTCAGAAATGCCGATCTATGATCAGCGATTCAAGGCAGAAACTCAACATACCCCATATCGAGAAGAGCTTGGATAAGGCCCGTCACTACTTCATGATGGTTCAGGTCGAAAAACCACCCCCCGTTCCGGAAAACTTTCTCACCGATCTTGAACTGCACGCTGCAGTGAAACGCATGAAAGAGGGTCTCAAACTGTGTGATGAGGCAAAACGGGAGCTTCAGCGCCGGTTTATTTAGTACCTCCCATGGAAGGGCAGATCACCCGGTACCTTCACCGTGGTTACCGGAACCGGTGAGTGACGCACAACCTTTTCAGCCACACTTCCAATCAAGGCCAGGTTGATACCAGCCCGCCCGTGTGTCCCCATCACGATAATATCAACCTGATACGCCCTTACCGCATCCAGGATCTTCTCCACGGGATTACCGAATGCGGCATGCGCCTCAACCTTGATATTGAGTTTCTTATAGTCGGGGAAGTGGCGTTCAAACTCCTTCATAATCTTTTCCTTTCTTCTCTCAATAAGCTCCTCTTCGGAGTATTCCGGCACGGTGAACTTCTGCTCGATCATGATCTCCCGGGCAAAACGGATCTGCTCCTGGGGAATAACGTGAAAGGGTATGATCCTTGCCTTGAAACAGGAAGCGATCTTGACGGCAAGATCAAAGGCATAGAAGGATCGCGCCGAAAAATCGGTAGGTGCCAGTACTGTTTTCATCTCACTGGTAGCCATCTCGTACTCCTCTACACAATAAACTGTTTTTTCGATGATACACTATATACGCCACCTCTCATCACCACCTCTCCATGATGATGTTCCGGGCCGGAGAAGTGGTATAGAAGGACCCTGTTATGAGAATAATGTCAGCGGAGTCCGAATTGTCAACTGCATAATCAATGGCTTCACCTATATCCCGCAGAAGCAGGGTATCGGAATGAGCGGAACGGGCAGCAGTTACAACCGTATCTGTGTCAAGGTCCTTGTGGGTAACCGGATCGGTTATGATGAGCAGGTCCGACACCTGTGCAAGCCGGTTGATGATGCCGGCTACGTCCTTGTCCTTCACGATGCCGACAATGGTAACAAGCCGACCATAGCTATAGGACGAACGGAGTGTCTCGACGAGCACACGTGCAGAATCCTCATTGTGTGCGGAGTCGAGCAAGAACCGCCGCTTTCCCTCGATGAGTTCAAGCCTGGTGGGAAATTCCAGCGAGGAGAGTGCATGGTGAAGGGCTCGGTCAGACGGGAGAAGGTTTAAAATCCCGAGTCCGAGCAGAGCGGTAACAGCATTCTCAACCTGATGGCGTCCCACCAGTGAGAGAAAGATTCCGGGTATCCCCTTCCCGAACACCTCTGCATCAAAGAGGGTCCCCCGCTCCGACGATTCCTGTATCTCGAAGGAACAGTGTGATTTCACCCGGTACAGGGGAGCCCCCAGTTTCGACGCTGCTGACGCGAACACCTCAGTCACATCGTAGGTCTGATAGCCGAGCACCACCGGTTTACCCGGTTTAATAATCCCTGCCTTCTCACCGGCAATGTCTTCAATCCGCTCTCCCAGCTTGTCCATGTGGTCAAAGCTGATGGGGGTGATGATCGCCATGAGCGGGTTACAGAAATTCGTGGAGTCGAAGCGGCCGCCCATCCCTGTTTCTAAAATAGTGTAGTCGACTTCTTTCTCCTTGAAATATTGGGCGGCCATGGCAGTCAGAATCTCAAATGTGGTTGGTACGCTGTCCCTGTCGAACTTGTCGATGAGGGGGGGAAACCGGTTCATGAGTTCGATAAACTCCCTGTCCGAAATGGGTTGACCGCAGACGGAAATTCTCTCGTTGATCCGTTCAATATGGGGTGAGGTAAACAAGCCGGTGCGCTGAGTATCGGCCCTGAGGAGTGCGTCGAGTATTGTACACACCGAGCCCTTTCCCTTGGTTCCTGCAACGTGTATGAAGTGCAGATGGTCCTGCGGGTTGCCGAGGAGTTCAAGGAGTTTCACCGTTCGGTCCACATTGTAATGCACGGCACCGTAGGCAAAGGACGAATCCACCTCATAGTTGATGAAGCTGTAGAGATAATCAAGGGTTTCATCGAGGGTGCGCAACACCTGTGACATAGGCGATTCCTGGAAACCGATACTTCCTTTTCTCGATTCACACAGGTCTTTGGATATCCGGCAAATAATACGAAAGGACCAACTGCCGGTCAAGATATATGACATCAATATTTCAGTTGCTTCTGTGCGGTCCCATGTATACCTTTTCACCGAGAATAAGAATAAATAGGGTTAATAAATGATATCGCTTCGCTAGGTCGAATTTTCAACTCTTCAACAAAAATAATCATAAATTTGGTTCAAATGAGTATAGTGTTTCGAACTTCGACTAATTTCATGGTAAACTCATTTTACACGTATGTTGTTCTATTCCATACGGTATACGTGAAAAACTCGACTAGCGAAGCGCTAACGAAGTGATATCTTTTATATCTTTTTGTTCGCCTTAAACAACTCGAATGAAAGGGGTGATGCGTGTGCTCGTGGACTACCGTGAAGAAATCGAGCAGGTGAAGCGAATTACAGATGAAGGGTGGGGTCGTCTTTGACGTCGACAACCTCATTCAGCAGCGAATGGATTTCGAAAAGGAACTGAGCAACCCCGAAATATGGAGTGATAAGGACCGGGCAAATCAGATCACCCGGGAAATGAAGAAGATAAAGCGTACTATCGAGCCATGGGTTGAGGCTAAGAGAGAGGTGGACGATCTCGTCGAGCTCTTCAACATGGCACTCGAGGAGAAGGATGAGGAGCTCGAACCTGAGATCATCGACATCCTGCAGACTCTCTCGGTCAGGATCGGAGACCTCGAGAGGCTCTCCCTGTTTACCGGAGAACACGATAGTGCACATGCATACCTGACCATTCACTCCGGCGCCGGTGGGACCGAGGCCTGCGACTGGGTGAATATGCTCCTGCGCATGTACATGCGATGGGCAGAGAAACGCGGGTTTACTACCAGCATCATGGACATCCTGCCCGGTGAAGAGGCAGGCATAAAGTCCGTCACCGCACATATCGAGGGACATTACGCACACGGCTACCTGAAAACGGAAATCGGTGTTCACCGGCTCGTTCGCATCTCGCCATTCGATTCAAACAAACGACGGCACACCTCCTTCGCCTCCGTCTTCTGCACGCCAGAGGTGGAGGACGACATCGTCATTGAGATTGATCCCAAGGATCTAAGGATCGATACATACCGCTCACAGGGCGCCGGAGGCCAGCATGTCAACAAGACCGATTCCGCGGTACGGATTACCCATATCCCGACAGGAATCGTTGCTCAGTGCCAGAACGAGCGATCACAGCACAAGAACAAAGACATGGCTATGAAAATCCTTCGGTCAAAGCTGTACGAACATGAACAGCAGCTCAAGGATAAGGAACGGGACGCGCAGGAAAAGGAAAAGAAAGGCATATCCTGGGGAAATCAGATACGGTCATACGTATTCCAGCCATACACGCTCGTTAAGGACCTGCGAACAGGCGTCGAGATAGGAAACAGTGCAGCAGTCATGGATGGCAACATCGACGCGTTCATCGAGGCCGCCCTGAAGATGGGCGTCTAGACCACCCCATACTTCAAGAGACTCGGCGTGCCCACTGCCTCGGGGCACCAACGGGAGAGCCAATGAAGAAGCTCCTTACCCTTCTCCTTCTGGTCCTTTTCATCTCGGTGCATGGTACGGGCCTCGGCGACTTCAACATCTTTCTTCAACGGAAAATCATCGTTGGCCCCCTGGAAAACCTGGGTGAACCGAAAGACAACTATCTCGCTGAGAATCTCAGCGAGCAGCTTCGTCTGCTCATTAAAAAGGCCCCCTTTATCTCGCTGACCGATAGGGAACGGGCTTTTCTCCTCACACTTTCGCTAGGGGATGAGTACAGGCAGACTTTCGAGCAGACCGACGGCAAGATCAACTATCGCTCGGAACCCGTTGCTGTTCTGGGGGACTTCGCCCTTGAGGATTACCCTCTCTACGTTTCAGGGAACTATACCCTTCACACAGGGCAGGAACCTGACAAGGAGGTTGGACTCAAACTTCAGATCGATGTGTACAATACAATGACAGATACGGCCCGTGAACCGGTTTTCATAGAGGGAAACCTTTCCGATTTCATCGACGACCCACAGGATTTTCTCTACCCTTTTCTCTCTGAGTTCCTGCACTATACCATCTATCGCATGAACCTGACCGCTGAACCTCCCGATGCGCTCATTTCAGTGGATAATCAGCTTGTCGGAATCGGAACCGCAAAAAACATACTCGTCACACCCGGACTTCACCGCATAACCGTCCGACGTGACAGTTATAGGGAATATCAGGATCTCGTGCAGGTGCCGGAGGATGGATACTGGAAACATGTAGTTCTCCAGCCTGAGACACGGACCGTCCGATACGACATTGCAACGACGCCTGACGGAGCGAAGGTGTACCTCGACGCGAGCTATCTTGGCAGCACACCGCTTTCAGTTTCGATTGGCCCGTATGACCGCACCCTCACCTTGAGCATGGAGGGATACCGAATAGAATCGATCGTTGTGCAGGACCTGCCGCCAGAAGGAGGCGGTCTGCACTTCGGTCTCATCGAAGCAGGTATTGAGGAGGAACTGAAACGAAAGGCCGAGCGACACCGAAAGTGGGCAAGGGGACTTTCATACGTTGGGCTCGGGGTGCTCGTCACGTCCATTTTTTTCGGCATTCAAACCACCTCAAAGCAGCAGGAGGCTGACCTATACAGCAGTACGGACCCGGGCCATGCCGATGAGGCCCGGGCAGCGTCGGACCTGTACAACACCCTTCTCATATCATCACTGGTCCTGGCAGGTGGGGTTTTTACCTTTTCGTTTATTCAAACGGTGCAGTATTTTAACACCTACAATCGGATATCGGAGTACGATATCCCGATCGTCAGTGCAGAGGTTGCCTTCTGAGATGAAACTAAAAAAACTGGGCCTTGGGCAGAGGCTGAACATCCTTTTCAAGGGGCAGCGAGACAACGAAGAGATACTCTCTGACATCGAGGAGCTACTCATTACATCCGACTTCGGTATTGAGTTCACCACCGATGTGGTAGACGAACTCAGGAAGCGCCTCTCATCGAGCGAACGCGAGGAGTGTATCGCTACCCTCAAGGAAATCATAAAGGAGCGCATGACTCTGGAGGTTCCCCGCTTCGATGGCGGGGACATTACTGTATTCCTCATTTTTGGGGTGAATGGAACAGGTAAGACGACAACGGCTGGTAAGATCGCCTTTCGTTTAAAGGAAGAGGGTAAAAAGGTTCTCATTGCTGCGGCTGACACCTTCAGGGATGCGGCAATAGAGCAGCTTGCGGTGTGGAGCACACGTGCGGGTGTACCCATGATCAAACAGTATCAGGGTTCTGACCCGGGGGCCGTCGTTTTTGACGCATGTGATTCTGCCAAAAGCAGGGATGTTGATTTTCTCATCGTCGACACAGCTGGTAGGCTCCACAACAAGGAACGGCTCATGGAAGAGCTTGTCAAGATCGGGAAAATCCTGGACCGCAAGCTTCCCGATGCGCAACGGATGAAGCTCCTCACCCTGGATGCAACGACGGGACAGAACGGTGTCTCTCAGGCGGACCTCTTCAATCAGTACCTCGGTGTTGACGGCATCATACTCACGAAGCTGGACTCTTCGGCCAAGGGGGGAATTGCCTGCGCTATCTCGGGAAAGCTGAATATTCCCATACTCTATGCGGGCCTGGGAGAACGTATCGAGGATCTTGTCGAATTCAATATCGATGAATACCTCACCTCGCTTTTCAACAGTGAGGAGTAGATTGCCTTTTGCAAGGAGTGGATCATGGACAGATTTGAGCTGATGAAGATGCTGAAACAGCCTTCCGCTGAAAAGATCGTCTTTCTTGTTCTTGACGGACTCGGCGGTTTGCCGCAAGAGGACCGTACAGAGCTTGAGCTCGCGCACACACCGAATATGGACAAGCTTGCGGCAAAGTCAGAAACGGGTCTCATGAGGCCGATTATTCCGGGCGTCACACCGGGCAGCGGACCCGGGCATCTCTCACTTTTCGGTTATGATCCGCTTCAGTACATGATTGGCCGCGGCATACTCTCTGCCCTGGGCGTCAAATTCCCCATCAGGGACGGCGACCTGGCCGCGCGCGTAAACTTTGCCACGCTCGATGCAAAGGGTGCTGTCCTCGATCGTCGGGCCGGGCGCATTCCAGACGAGATCAATCGGGCCATGTGTGATAAGATCAGGGAAATTCAAATACCGGG
>CBFDDP010000032.1:0-26115 GCA_965603595.1 uncultured bacterium | reverse complement strand
CGAGATCGAATTCTTGGCGAGTGCCTTGATTACATGGCAGGAGGATCAGAGAGAACAGTAGACACCCACATTAAAAATCTAAGGTTGAAGCTTGGTAATGCAGGATGGATTGAAACTGTTCGTGGGTATGGGTATAGATTCTCGGGAAAAGCGCAATGAAACGTCTATTTATAACCATGCTTCTGTCGTTTCTCATGTCTCTTTTCACCTTTCTATCGATTACGGCAGCCATATTTTACATCGGGTATAAAAAATCGATAACAAGTTGGAGTAATGAAAGGAGAAAAACTCTCGAAGAGCAGATCCAGAAAGAGCTCAAAGATATCCTTTCCCATGGGGCCATTGGAACAGCAGAAGTCCTGGAATCAAGATTGAGCTCATCACTCCCCCACAATGTATCCATCATTATATATGACGAAGATAGTAACGTTGTATTTGAAAGAAGAAGTTCTGGCATGGGGAGAGGAGGACAATCGAAGTATAGAGGATTACAACAGAGCACACGTATAAGTCAATCTCTTATACCCGTACAAGCAAACGAAAAGGTAGTCGGGTATTACAGCATTGGGCCAATAACTTTTGGTATTAACAGCGCGAATACGCGTTTTTTAGATTCCATGAGGAGGACGATATGGTTTGGTGTCGGTTGTGCTTTTGTTCTTGCTTTTTTATTTGCACTTCTTATATCAAAGAAACTCTCAAAATCTGCTCAAACTGTATCGAGTGGAATCAACCAGATGGCGCGTGGTAACATCTCGATTAAGATTCCCGAAAGGGGCGTGAAGGAGATATCCGTTATTGCAAAGTCAGCCAATGAGCTGGGGAGAAGACTCGAAGAAGAGGAGAAATTGAGAAGACAATGGGCTGCAGATATAGCCCATGATCTCAGAACTCCGATTGCAGCATTAAAATCACAATTCGAAGGAATGATCGATGGAGTGTTGGGATTAACAGAAGACAGGGTAGTAAAAAATATGGTTGAGCTTCTGAGAATTGAGACTCTGATAAACGATTTAGGGGAACTGACCAGGCTCGAATCCCCTGAAATGAAGATACATCCCAAGAATATACATACCGGCGATTTATTCAAAGAACTGAACAACAGATTTATGCATGAATTTAAAAAGAAAGAGCTTACAGTTCGATGGGAGAAAGGAGTTGATTCATTTACCGGTGATGAGAATCTTGTTCTGCGGGCTGTATCGAATATCATATCGAATGCCATTCGCCATACACCCGAGGGCGGAAATATACGTGTCGCTGTCCGCAAGGACGAGGAGAGCTATATTCTCAGTGTCTTCAACTCAGGGGAAGGCATACCAAATACAGAAATTGACAAGGTATTTGATAGGCTTTACCGGGGCGAATATGCTCGTAAAACGCCAGGTTCAGGCCTCGGTCTCACTATTTCAAAAAAGATCGCTGAACTGCATGGTGGGCGAGCAACAATTAAAAGTGATGAACATACAGGGACCACCATTGAAATGAGTATACCAGGTTGACCGCTGATGGCACTGAATGATGATCACTTTACGCGGAGGGTCTTAGGTCGTATAAAATGGAGAGCCTTTCCCAAACACTTGTTCAGGGAAGGCTCTCGCCAGGTTACATTCTACGAACAGTATGATTTGATTTAGCTCCTGCCCTTCCCATCAGACTGTCCGTTGCGGTTCCCATACTCGTTTCTGGTGCTGTTTCTGTCTGCATAACCGCCTCTATCCCTTTGATTACCGTTTCCAGCCCATAATGGAACACCATTCTCATCCCGAAAAGAATATGATTTACCCTCCATTGTCGCACTTACCACCACAACTTCTTTTCCGCTGGCAATGCCATCAACCTTACAGTTCTTGCCACCTTCAAGCTCAATCCCCGTTGATGAAAGGTAACTCTTGTTCCCAAAATGAAGCTGATAGGGTCCACCCTCAGCTAACAGGTACCATTCAGTGTCTTCATACTTTAGGGTACCATTGATGGTGGTGAAGGATCCCTCTTTCACTATGTCTCTACCTGTAAGACTTTCAGCAAAGAGGAAGGAAGCCCCCAATGCCATAACCAGTGTAACGATTAAGATTTTCTTTACCATGATGCACCTCCGTAATTGAAATTTGCTGAAAAGAATATAGGATTGTTATTTCAATGATTTGTATACATTACATGAAGATCAGGTGAAGATTTTCGTCACAATTGGATAAAAATTGTGCAGCAGGGAAGAAAGGAAATGAAGGGGGGCTCTATAAATCTTTATAATTTCAAACATAAAGCATTTGGGGAGGGGAGGATTCGAACCTCCGAAGGCTGAGCCGACAGATTTACAGTCTGTTCCCTTTGACCGCTCGGGAACCTCCCCAAGGCAATAGCTGGCGATGGGAATTGAACCCGCAACCTGCTGATTACAAATCAGCTGCTCTACCATTGAGCTACGCCAGCGCAACAGCGCATTTTAATATAGGAAATATGTACTGGTCCGTCAAGATTTAATAAAACGCTTGCATTCATCCGGGGTGTCGGTAAGGATTGTGTGCAAAACTGGGTAGAACTGGAAGTTTTCTATCCATCAAAGGGTGTACGGTTCAGAACTCGGAGATCGTGTCGGGCTTTCCATCTCCCGTAGTGTCCTTTTCCAAACGGATGATTTTGCCGCGGTCGATGTAGAACCAGATATCCACCTCACCATCGTCATCGCTGTCAATATGGTCCTCAACGAGGTTCCCGTTCTCATAGGTCCGCCAGTTATCCATCCGGCCGTCATAATCGGTGTCGAGGATCTCTTCCTTAACCTTCCCGCCCCATTCATACAGATAGACGGCATCGATCTTCCCGTCGAAGTTGATATCCATCTCCTGCTTCTCCACATTGCCGTTTTTTACGTAGGTCCAGCCATCAGGATTGCCGTCCTTGTTGACATCCGATTTCACCACCTCCGAGGCCAAGAGAGAAGTGCATGGGAAAGACAGAAGGAGAATCATGCATAATACGATGAGAACCCTTTTCATGGGCATGGTAATTCCTTTGGTTTTCAAGCACAACTCAACATAAATGTCGGTTAATTATGACAAATAGTTAATTAGCCCCCTTCGATTTTATATTTTGTCCAATTTTCCTCTCTTTGGCCCTCAACTTGCTAAGCTTGTAACGATCGAGCATCTCTTTAAGTGCCTCGTTAACCGCTTCGCTTCTATCATGAAAATATCCTTCACGAATCATTTCATCGACTCCTTCCATAAGTATGGATGATGTTTCAACAAAGGTTTTCATGACAGTTCCCTCAATTGGAATGTTAACTTTTTTAAAATAACACATTGCATAATACTGTCAAACAATTTGCTTCCCTGGGCTGCCAAGCCGCCTGAAATACACAAGAAATCAAGTACTATAAAAAATATCTCGCTTCTGCCGGTAATTTAGCGTTGACAAAAAGAACAATATCAATACAATATCAATTTAATTACTTCATGGGGAATACCCATTAAGAAAAATTCATGAACAGGAGAATAATGATGAAGAAATTTACCCCCATTCTCGTATCTGCACTCATTCTGCTATCCTTTGCACTCGTCTTTATTGGAGCCGGTGAAAAGGTACCGGAGGTCGAAAGCTATAAGATCGGCGGTGCCTTTTCCATCACCGGTCCTGCAGCCTGGCTTGGTGAGCCTGAGAGAAACACCATGGAAATGATCGGTGAGATGATCAACGATCAGGGTGGCATCAATGGTGTACCTGTCGAATTCGTCATCGAAGATACTGTGGGTGATGAGACAAAAGCCGTAAATGCGGTTAAGAAACTCATCAACAGTGATCAGGTACTCGCCATTGTGGGGCCTTCACGAAGCGGCACCACCATGGCGGTTATTCCCATCGTTGAAAATGCTGAGACACCGCTCATTTCCTGCGCAGCCGCTGAGGCCATTATACAGCCAGTGAAGCGCTGGGTTTTCAAAACACCCCAGTCCGACAGCCATGCAGCTATGAAAATATACGGACATATGCAGAAGAGCGGCATTACAAAAATCGCCATTATGTCTGGAACCACCGGTTTTGGTGACCAGGGAAGAAAACATCTTATCGCCCATGCCGATCAGTACGGCATAACCATTGTTGCTGATGAGACCTACGGGCCGCAGGACACGGACATGACCTCCCAGCTCACGAAGATCAGGGGCACCGATGCTGAGGCCATTGTCAACTGGTCCATCGTACCTGCACAGGTCATTGTGGCGAAGAATATGAGACAGCTTGGCATCGATATTCCTCTCTACCTCAGCCACGGATTCGGAAATATCAAGTTTGTGGAGGCAGCCGGTGAGGCGGGCGAGGGCATCATGTTTCCCTGCGGCAGGCTTCTCGTTGCCGACAAAATACCCTCATCCCATCCGCAGGCCAAGGTCCTGAAGGAGTACAAATCTCTGTACGAATCGAAGTACGAGGATGCGGTGAGCACCTTCGGCGGACACGCATGGGATGCGGTGTGGATGATTGCAGAAGCTCTCGAAATCGCCGGTGCTGACAAAGCTGGCATCCGCGACGCACTCGAGGGACTACAAAATTTCGTGGGAACCGGCGGTGTGTTTAACTACTCAACTACCGACCACTATGGGTTGACCGAGGATGCTTTTGAGATGCTCACTGTCCGCAACGGTCAGTTTGCCATTCTCGAAAAGTAGGACTCTTTAAAAGGACACACCGGAAGGCGGGGGGTGGCCTGCCGACAGGTTTCGAACGGGACGCTGTTCGATGGGCGGCAGGTTTCCATCCCCCGCCTTCAGCATATATTACATTAATCCAGTTACCTGTGATGACAATGAGAGTTAGCGGGGGTACCCGGTGAATCTGGGCGTTCAACTGCTCCAGTACACGCTTTCGGGAATTACCATAGGAAGCATCTACGCCATGGTCGCCATTGGCTTCAATATTATCTACAATGCGACCGGTATAATCAACCTGGCCCAGGGTGACTTCGTCATGCTTGGCGGTATGCTTGCCGTGTATTTGCACAACACCCTGCATATACCGCTTGTACTTGCAGGTCCCACTGCAGCACTTATCGTCGCTCTCATAGGGCTTTTATTCGAGCGATTTGCCATTCACCCGCTCAAAAACCCATCGGTAATAACACTTATCATCATCACCATCGCCGCCTCCATACTCTTCAAGGGAGGCGCCATGTTCATATGGGGCAAGGACGCATTCATTCTCCGCTCCTTCAGCGGCGACGAACCAATTCATTTCTTTGGAGCGACCATCCTTCCCCAGACACTCTGGATTCTCGGCACCCTGATTTTCGTGTTTGCAGCACTGATGGTTTTCTTCCGCTTCACCATTGTTGGGAAGGCCATAAAGGCCTGCGCATACAACCGGCAGGCAGCAAGGATCGTGGGTATCAATGTAAACCGGATGGTACTCTTCTCCTTTGGGCTCAGCGCCTTCATTGGCGGTATTGCGGGTGTGATTGTCACGCCCATAGCACTTGTAAGCTACGACCGTGGGGCTTTACTCGTGCTCAAGGGATTTGGAACCGCAATCTTCGGCGGACTGGGGAACATGGGCGGTGCTGTGGCTGCAGGCCTCATCATCGGGCTTCTAGAAGCCTATGCGGCCGGCCTCATATCGAGCGGATACAAGGATGCGGTGGCCCTTGTCATACTCCTGATCGTACTCTTTTTCAAACCAGGCGGCATATTCGGACGAAAAGAGGAGCAGTTGCTCAAGACCTTCTAGGTGGAATCAATGGGTGATACCGACAAACCGGGAAATGTGAGGGATAGGCTGCGCAAACCAGCGGTTCAATCCGGGTTAACCTTTGCGGTTGCCCTCATCGTGGTTGCGCTTGTTCGGAACCCCTACTATGTAGGCATTCTTGTCTTTTTGGGGATCAATGTCATCATCACCATCGGCCTGAGTCTCCTCATGGGATACGCGGGTCAGATCTCTCTCGGGCAGGCTGCCTTTTACGGTATCGGAGCATATACCACCGGCATACTCACCACACGGTTCGGGTTCCCCATTTACCTGTCTCTGCCCCTCGCCATCCTTTTCACCGTTACCATTGCTTTCCTGGTGGGGGTTCCAACGCTTCGTCTCAAAGGGCATTATCTGGCTATGGCTACCCTTGGCCTCGGAGAGATCGTACACATCGTTTTCAACGAGCTCATTCCCCTCACTGGCGGTCCGTCGGGATTCGGCAGCATACCGCTCATACGTATATTAGGTGTGAAACTGCACAATGACACCAGGTATTACATCTTTGTGTGGGCTATTGTGGCCCTGGTACTGTTCATAGCGCTGAACATCATACACTCCCGGATCGGACGCGCACTCAAGGCAATACACAAGGAGGAGCGAACAGCGGCAACACTGGGCGTGCACACCGCTCGACTGAAACAAATGATATTCGTGATCAGTGCCGGGTTCGCCGGGCTTGCCGGCTTTCTCTACGCCCACTATGTCACATTTCTCAGCCCCGGGACCTTCAGCCTTCACTTCTCCATCCTGCTTGTGACCATGGTGGCCATTGGAGGAATGGAGCACATCTGGGGTGCCGTGATTGGGACTGTCGTGCTCACCATACTGCCCGAATACCTCAGGTTTTTCAAGGACTTTGATATACTCATCTATGGAATCATTCTCATGGCAATCATGCTACTGCGGCCTGAGGGTCTCTACGGGATCAAGATCCCAATCCGGAGGAAAGGCTAGATGGCTGATCTGAAAAGTGAAGATCCTAGATCCGTACCGGACACCCTGCAGGTGGATATGGTGTCCAAGTCCTTCGGTGGACTCAGGGCAATTTCCAAGCTTTCATTCGATGTGAGGGAACGAAGCATTTCTGCAATCATAGGACCCAACGGTGCTGGCAAGACAACGGTGTTCAACCTGATCAGCGGACTGGAGCGCCTTGACGAGGGAACGATCACCTTTCAGGAAAGAAGAATAGATGATCTGAAACCCCATCAGATACCATATCGGCGAATAGGCCGGACCT
The DNA here is from genome assembly GCA_965603595.1 of uncultured bacterium. GTDB lineage: Bacteria > Spirochaetota > B62-G9 > B62-G9 > DRHN01 > JAGLSF01. The sequence goes on along the minus strand of CBFDDP010000032.1, from coordinate 19,133 downwards.
TTCAGAACCTGAGGCTCTTCTCCAACATGAATGTCATCGAGAATGTGATGATGGGCAGATATAACCGGTCCACTGCCGGTTTTCTGAGCTGTGCGCTGCACGGGCGAAAGTTCAAACGAGAAGAAGCCGAGATCAGGGAACGGGCAGGATACTGGCTCGAATTCATGAACCTGTACGATCTGCGATACAGTAAGATATCACAGATACCCTTTGAGAAACAGCGCATGGTGGAGATTACAAGGGCAGTTGCCTCGGAGCCCGATCTCATACTGCTCGACGAGCCGGCAGCAGGGCTGAACATCACCGAAACCAATGACCTCATAGACACGGTATACAAGATTAGAGAGCTCGGCATCACCATACTCATCGTCGAACATGACATGGACCTGATCATGGAGATATCCGAGAATATCGTGGTACTCAACTTCGGAGAAAAGATCGCCGACGGTACGCCCAGTGAGATACAGCAGGACGATCGGGTGATCGCCATATATCTGGGAAAGGAGTTTGCCTAACCCTATGCTCAAGATTCGATCGCTGAAATCATATTACGAATCGATCTGTGTTCTGAAGGCAGTCTCACTTCATGTCGGCAGGGGTGAGATCGTCACCCTAATCGGAGCAAACGGCTCAGGTAAATCGACTCTGCTCAACACCATCACCGGGCTCATGGGACGGGTGGAAGGGTCCATTCTCTTTGAGGATAGAGAGATTGTGGGCATGGCTTCATCTGACATCGTAAAACGGGGAATTGCTCTGGTTCCTGAGGGGCGGCAGCTCTTCTCGCCCATGAGCGTTATCGACAATCTCATCCTGGGCACCTATCCGTCCTACTCCATGAAGGAGAGGAAGAATCTCCAACAGAAAGTTGAGTGGATATACGAGCTCTTCCCGGTACTGGGAGAACGTAAGAAGCAGCTTGCCGGAACTCTCTCCGGAGGTGAGCAGCAGATGCTCTCCATCGCGAGGGCACTCATGTCAAGCCCACGGCTGCTGCTGCTCGATGAACCATCCATGGGGCTCGCACCGAAAATCGTGGAAAACATCTTCGAGACGCTCATGGAGCTGAAAGAAAATACAGACCTGACCATATTTCTCGTTGAGCAGAATGCGAAGCTCGCCCTGGATGTCAGTCAGAGGGGCTATGTTATCGAAACAGGGCAGATCATCCTGTCCGGAGACAGAGACGAGCTCATGAACAACAAGGAGGTGCTCAGGGCCTATCTGGGCGGTGAGTAAGACCATGCCCGGCGATCAGCTCTGTCCCGTAACTCCTCACAAGGGGGTATACCATGCCCATATGGAATGAAAAGTTCGAAACCATGTCGCGCGCTGAGCTGGAACAGGAACAGCTCGAGCGGCTTCAACAGACCCTGGGGAGGGTGTACCGCCGGGTCTCCTACTATCACGATCTCTTCAATAAAATAGGTTTCGACCCTCTCGAGGTCACATCCCGTGAAGACCTCAGGAAAATCCCCTTCACCACCAAGGAAACGCTGCGAATCGCATATCCCTACGATATGTTTGCCGTTCCGCTCAGGGAGGTAGTGCGCATGCAGTCGACATACGGTACCACCGGCCAGCCGCTCATCGTCGGCTACACGCACAACGACATCGATCATTGGTCGGAACTGACGGCCCGGGTACTCGCTGCGGGCGGCGTGACCAGGGACGACATTATCCAGATCTCCTTTCCCTACGGACTGTTCACGGGGGGGTTGGGATTTCACTACGGGGCCGAACTCATCGGCGCATCGGTGATCCCCTGTTCCGACACAGACATAGAGAATCAGATCACCATTATGCGAGACTATCGGACCACAGTTCTATGCTGCGCGCCCACCTTCGCTGCCATGCTTCTCGAGATACTCGACGAAAAGTCTGTAACCCCTGCGGAGTTCTCGCTGTGCAAGGCGCTTTTTGGTGCCGAGTCCTGGAATGAGAGTTTCAGGACAGAGATAGAGGAACAGCTCGAAATTTCAGTCACAGACAACTACGGCCTGACAGAGGTCATGGGTCCCGGGGTCTCATACGAGTGTGAGGAAAAGAAGGGATTGCATGTCTCGGAGGACCACTTCATTCCGGAGATCATTGACCCCGACAGCGGCGAGATACTCCCCGAGGGCGAAAAGGGTGAGCTCGTCATAACGACCATCACAAAGGAGGGGTATCCGCTCATCCGCTACCGAACGGGCGACATCACGAGCCTGATTACCGAGCCCTGCTCCTGCGGCAGGGAATTCATTCGTATGACCAGGGTATTCGGAAGAATAGATGACATGATCATCCTGAACGGGCAGAACATGTTCCCCACGCAGTTCGAGCAGATACTCACCGATGTGGTCGGAAAGACCCCAAACTATCAGCTTGTGGTGGACAGTAAAGAAAACATAGACCAGTTGGAGATTCAGATCGAAGTTTCCCAGGATATCTTCGACGACGAGGTCAAGACCCTTAACCGTATTGAACGTGATGTGGTTCGTGATGTAAAGGAAAAACTCGACTTTGTTCCCAGAGTAATGCTCGTCGAACCCCGATCGATTGTCAGGAAGATGAAACAGAGCAGGGTGATTGACCTGCGCAAGCCCGAGTGATGGTTAGGAGTGCTCGGGAAGCTCGACATGCACCACGGTCCCGCCGCTGGGAGCCCTGCTGACCTCGATTGTTCCACCGTGCTGGTCCACAATCTTCTTCACTATGGACAGGCCGACGCCTGCCCCTTCAGGTATCTCCCGCTCAGACTCGCAGTGTCCCCGGTAGAATATCTTGAAGATATTCGGCAGGTCGCGTTCATCAATACCGATTCCATCATCCTGTACGGTGAGGGCAATGCGCCCGTTCTTCCTCCTTGCTGAAACCTCAATCGAAACGGAATCCCCTCCCATGTACTTGACCGAGTTATCGAACAGGTTAGTAAAAAGCTGGACCATCCTCCCGTGATCTGCATTGATCACCGGAAGCTTTTCACGGATCTTCAGGTGGACTTTGACCTGACCCTTCTTCAGTGCATTGAGTTCAACAAAGTAGTTATTGACAATTTCATTCAGATCAACCTGTTCAAACTTGAGCTCCCGAGTTCCAATACGTGAAAGTTGCAGGAGCTTGTCGATCATCTGCAGGGCCTGCTCGATGTTTTCTTCGACCCTTCTCAGAACGAAGGCGTCCTCCTCAGAACGAATGGCCTGTGTGAACTGTTTCCGTATCATATTCGCGAAACCCCGTGCCGCATGCAGAGGTGATTTCAGATCATGAGACACCGTGTACACAAAATCTTCGAGATCTCTAGTTCTCTCTTCCACACGGATCTCCAGCGAATCAAGAGACCTGCGCAACTCACTCTCGAGATGGAGCTTGTGAATACCGGCTGCAATGACATTGGTTGAAATCTCAAAGAGACGGGTTCGATGAAGCGTAAAGGCCTCTTCCTTTCCCTGCAAAACCATAATGCTGCCAATCACCTTCTGATTGATAATGAGAGGAGAGACCACAAAGGTACCCGAGTCCACGGTCCCCAGTTCCAACAGATGGCGGGCTCTGTCAAAGCCCTCAATGTCCTCTACCCTGCGGTACACCGTTTTGCTCTCCCGGATCGCCTCATCAACCAAGGGAAACAGTATATCGAGCGCTTCATCCCCGTAGGTGCATGAGCTCACCTTTGCTGACGCACTTTGATAGTAGCAGTGCTTAATCTTCTTTCCCTGTTCGTCCAGAACAGCACAGAGCATGATGGGAACATTCAGTATTGATGCCCCCTGTGAAACGGTTTTCTCAAGAAGTTCCTCCAAGGAGGAGCTATTTCCAATGATCCACGAAAGCTGAATGAGCATCTCGGCCTCATCGAGCACAGTCATCATGACAGAGATATCTTTATACATGCCGAGAACGCACTTCCTCCCGTCATAATCCACGATATCGAGGAACACCTCACACAGCCGCTCCGAACCGTTCTTATCCATGAAGATGGTCGTATAGGAGCAGTGCTCCTTTTCAAAGAGGCCATCGAGACAGCGCTGAAAATTGGTATGCCCCTCCTTTTCAAACTCCTGGGGATCGATGCCGGTTACTTCATTCGAGTTGTACCCCGAAAAACGTTCAAAACCCCCGTTGATTCTGAGAAGGTGCTTCTCCGGATCATAGATGATGAGCGGAAGTTGTGAGCTGTTGAATACATCCAGGGCTGCATTGGCAACCCCTTTCCTCCGGGCCCGGCCCAGTGTTCCTACATATATCCTTTGTGGATCCCTATCAGGGCTTTCCGCAACCGACGGCATGTGAACACCCTCCGCATCAACGGAAAACTCCTCATAATCGCCGTCCTTTTTCCGCATCCTGACCTTGACGTTATGAGCACTCCGTTCACCCGTCCTACGCTCGCTGAAGGCACTCTTTACATCCTCGAACTCCTCATGGGCGATGATTTCAGAGAAGTGATGACCAATTATCTCCTCAGGTGTAAAACCGAGAATGCGGAGTATGTGATCATCGATAGTCTGAATGATCCCCTTATCGTCGACCGCGTAGTACAGATCACTCTCCTTATCCGACTCCTCTTCGCCCGCTTGCGTTCCTTTCATGATTTCTGCAGCAATAGTACCGTTGAGATAGTACAGCTTCTTTTCCACGATCAGCTGCTGCTTCTTCATCCACACGTAATGTATGATGTTGAGCAGGTTTCGCTGGTCGAGGGGGTGGAAGAGCATGTAATCGAAGAACTTGACAAGCTCCTGCTTTACAGAAAACTCGCCGAGAAGATATGCAATGAGTGAAACCGAATTGAAGAGGCTCGAGAAATCACTCCGCACCCTTTTAACGAAACGGTGAACTGACTTCTCGTCCAGGAAGGCAATAAACACGATATGATTGTTCGACCAGTAGCTGTCAGCTACACGCTCGAAGAGAACATCACTACTCGGGAGGTATTCCACCTGCACTTCCCCGGGAATTTCCTCAAACTCCCTAAATACATCACCTATGAAGTGAATGCGCAGCCGTTCCTCTTCCATATACCCCATTTATAGTACATTTTCGTGTATTATTCAAAAGAACAGGGGAGAAGCCTTCATAGGCCCCTCCCCCGGGAGTTACTGCTTCTTAAAGGTGAGACGGTCTCCGTCCACTTGCACTGAAATCATATCACCCTCTCTGAAGGTGCCCTGAACGATCTCCCTTGCAAGCGGTGTCTCCACGAGATTCTGCACCGTTCGTTTCAGCGGCCGTGCCCCAAAATGCACATCATAGCCATGATCTGCAAGAAAGGAGACCGCCTTTTCTTCGAAATGAACGGTTATTCCCCTGTCCCTGATCCTACCTCCAAGGTAGGAGAGCTGCAGTTTCGCAATATCCACGATGTTGCCCCTGGTCAGAGAGTGGAATACCACGGTTTCATCTATACGGTTGAGAAACTCAGGCCTGAAGCTCTGACGAAGTATGCCCACGACCAGCTTCTTCATCTCCTCATACGACTCATCGTTTTCCACATTGCCCAGAATGTGCTCTGAACCAAGATTCGAGGTCATGATGACCACGGTGTTCTTGAAATTCACGGTCCTTCCATGTGAATCGGTGAGCCTTCCCTCGTCCAGGATCTGAAGCAGAATATTGAAGACATCGGGGTGGGCTTTCTCGATCTCATCGAGTAGAATGACCGAATAGGGCTTACGCCGTACGGCTTCGGTGAGCTGCCCCCCCTCATCGTAGCCTATGTAGCCAGGCGGGGCACCGATGAGCTTCGCTACCGTGTGCCGTTCCATGTACTCAGACATATCGATGCGTATCATGTTCTTCTCATCATCAAAGAGGAACTCGGCGAGTGTTCGAGCGAGCTCAGTTTTACCCACACCGGTTGGGCCGAGAAATATAAAGCTCCCGATGGGACGATTTGGGTCCTTGATACCGGCGCGGGCACGGATGATTGCATCGGATACTGCCCGTACCGCCTCATCCTGACCGATAACCCTGCGGTGGAGATGATCTTCCAGGTTCATGAGCTTTTCCATCTCGCCCTGCATGAGCTTTGAAACGGGGATCCCCGTCCACTTTGCCACAACATCTGCTATGTCCTCCTCGTCTACCTCCTCCTTGAGCAGGCGGCTTCCGTTTTCACCATTGGTCTGAGCGCTCAGCTCCTCGAGTTCCTTCTCGAGCTGTGTAAGCCGGCCATACTTGAACTCTGCTGCCCTGTTCAGGTCATAGTTACGTTCAGCTTTCTCGATCTCGAATTTGACCTGCTCGATCTCGCTCTTAAGGTCCCTATGGCGGCTCAGCTCTCTCTTTTCCTCCTCCCAGAGCGTCTTGAGCGAGTTGCCCTTCTCTTTAAGATCAGCAAGTTCCTTTTCAATCTTTTCCAATCGTTTCTTCGAAGCCGCATCCTTCTCCTTTCGCAGCGCTTCACGTTCGATCTCGAGCTGCATCGTCCTTCGCATGAGTTCGTCGAGCTCAGAGGGCATGGAATCGATCTCGGTGCGGAGTTTTGCTGCCGCCTCATCGATGAGGTCGATCGCCTTGTCCGGGAGGAAACGGTCGGATATATACCGGTTGGAGAGTACAGCCGCCTGTACAAGCGCACTGTCCTTGATCTTCACACCGTGATGTATGTCATACCGCTCCTTGAGCCCCCTCAGAATCGAAATGGTGTCCTCAACGGAGGGCTCGTCAACGAGGGTAGGCTGGAACCTGCGCTCGAGGGCAACATCCTTTTCAATGTATTTTCTGTACTCGTTGAGTGTAGTCGCACCGATACAGTGGAGCTCGCCGCGCGCTAACAGAGGTTTCAGCATATTTCCTGCATCAATGGCTCCCTCCGCAGCCCCGGCCCCTACCACTGTATGCAGCTCGTCAATAAAGAGCACTATCCGGCCATCGGAATCGGTCACCTCCTGCAGCACGGCCTTCATTCTCTCCTCGAACTCGCCACGAAACTTTGCCCCTGCGAGCAGGGCCCCCATGTCCAGGGCAACGATACGCTTGTCTTTCAGTCCCTCAGGAACATCTCCCTTGATGACTCGCTGTGCAAGGCCTTCCACAATTGCAGTTTTCCCCACACCGGGTTCTCCTATGAGAACCGGGTTGTTCTTCGTTCTGCGCGAAAGCACCTGAATCACACGCCGTATCTCGTCATCCCGCCCGATCACGGGATCGAGTTTTCCCGAACGCGCCCTTTCCGTAAGATCGACGGCGTAACGTTCCAGCGCCTGATAGGTTGCCTCAGGATTCTGAGAGGTTACCCGCTGATTTCCCCGTATATCCTTCAGTGCCTCGAGTATACGCTGCCTGGTGAGACCGCTTCGCCTGAGTAGCTTTCCCGTCTCATCCTCCTCCCCCCCAAGGGCTATGAAAAGGTGCTCAGTACTGATATACTCATCCCTGAGGTTTGACGCCTCCTTCTCGGCACCGGCCAGGAGTGTATTCATCCGGCTGGATATGTAACTCGAGCCTCCCGCGCCCGGACCGGAAACACTGGCTTTTTTTGAAAGTACATGCTCAACCTCCTGCAGTATGGTCTGTACATCGAGGTTCAGCTTTTTTACAATGCTCGGTACCACGCCCTGGTCTTGCTTCAGGAGTGCCGCAAGAAGATGTTCACTGTCGATCTGCTGATGTCCATACTCACCGGCGATGAGCTGGGAACTCGACAGCGCCTCCTGCGCCATATGTGTAAATCTGTTTACATCCATATTCTATCCTCTCGTGATTCTTTCCTTTATTAAAATACATGCAATTTCCATACCAGCGATGATTGGATTCTTATTGATAACTCCTTATATTGCGTAAGTTATAAAAAACATATTCAGCCTGCGGAACGCAATGCAGCACAGTTGACCAACATGTATCATTCTGATACACTAACAGTTTTCACATCTTTTTAACAGATTTTTTAGCTGATTTCCTCGAAATCCCCCCCGCGGGTACACTATACTCTAGACGTGAAGCTTCGTGGTGAGGGGAATCTATATGACAAAGAAACCGAGAATTCTCATTGCAGATGATGCTCCGGCAAACCGTCACATACTGGCACAATTTCTCAAGGAAATGGGTTATTCAGTCCTCGAAACGGAAAATGGCCGGGAAGCGCTTGATGCGGTGATGAGTGAAAAGCCGGACATTGTCATACTCGATATAGCCATGCCGGAAATGGACGGTATCGAGGTGTGCAGGATAATAAAGACCAATCCTTTGACAAAGATCATACCTGTCGTCATTATCACCGCACTTGGTGACGATGAGCATCACCTGAAGGCCCTTGACGCCGGTGCAGATGACTTTCTTAGCAAACCTTTCATGGCTCATTTCCTCAGGGCCCGTCTGAAGTCCCTGCTCGCTCTCAAACTGATGAACGATGCGAGTCTCGGGTATCAGGAATCCTTGAAACAAATGAACGTCGACCTCATGGAAAAGCTCATCAGCACACAGGACATCACCATTATCGCGCTTGCAAAGCTGGCCGAGTTCCGCGACCCGGAGACCGGTGAGCACCTCGAGCGGATGAGAGAATATTCAAAGGTATTAGCATACAAGCTCCGTGAGCTTCCAAAATACAGGTACTACATATCCGATCAATACATCGAAAACCTCTATAAATCGAGCCCACTGCACGACATCGGCAAGGTGGGTATACGGGACGAGGTGCTTCTCAAACCGGGCAAACTCTCGCAGGAAGAATTCGAACTCATGAAGCAACACACTACAATTGGCGGTGATGCACTTGCCACTGCAACAAAATTTTCCGGAATGGACCGCTCATTTCTCGATATGGGAAAGGAAATAGCCTACTCCCACCATGAGAAGTGGAATGGCACAGGATATCCAAGGGGATTGAAGGGAGAGCATATTCCACTTTCCGCACGGATACTGGCCATCGCCGATGTGTACGACGCACTCACTTCAAAAAGGGTGTACAAAGAGGCATTCACGCATGATCAGTCGCGAAAAATTATTGTCGAGGAGTGTGTGTCTCACTTCGATCCTGAGGTTTTGAATGCCTTTCAAGACCTCGAAGATCAGTTCATCGACATCAGGAAACGTTATCAGGATGCAAAGGATGATGCGATAATGCATGTATCATAGGCAGCAGAGGAAACCCATTTTCAGAGATTCTCAAGTTCAGCGATAATTCCCTTTACCAGCGAACCGATGTCCTTCTCGGCTATGCCGCCACCCTGGGCAAGGTGCGGTCTACCGCCTCCCTTCCCACCCAGTGATGCAAGCCCATGCCGCAGAAGGCGCCCCGCATGCACCCCTTCCTCGACAGCCTCATCTGAGGATGACAGCACAATGCTCACCCTGCCATTCTGAACAGAGGTAACCACAACCACCGTCTTTCCACCCCTGGATCGAATACGATCTGAAAGCTCCCTCATCTCTTCCGAGGATGAATCTGTTACATGCAGAGAAGCGACACGGTATTCACCAGCCTGTACCATGTCCCGGTCCGGGTCGAACACATCGTTAATACCCTTCCTGCGCTCCTGCTTCAATTTCTTCTTCAGTAAGGATATCTCCTCCTGCAGGGAACGGACCCTGTCCGCAAGGACCTCCTTTTCCGCGTTGACCAGGCCCGCAGCCTCACTCAGAATAGATTCGTACCTCTTCTGGAGGCGATACGCATCGATATGGCTCACCGCCTCGATACGCCTGACACCCGAAGCAATGCTGCTCTCCCGAATAATCTTGAAGAGGCCTATGTCTCCTGTTCTGCTGGCATGCGTTCCGCCGCAGAGTTCCCTGCTCAGCTCGTCTATCTCCACGACGCGAACACGATCACCGTACTTTTCATCGAAGAGCATGATCGCTCCCATTTCTTTCGCTCTCTTCATGGGAAGATCGCTGTACACATTGACCTCATAATTCAAGAGTACCGCATCGTTAACAAGTTCCTCGATTTGATCGAGCTCCCCTTCGGAGAGCGGGTAGTAGTGGTTGAAGTCGAAGCGAAGACGGTCCGGCGCAACGAGCGAACCGGCCTGTGCGGCCCCGGAACCGATGACCCTGCGCAGGGCATAGTGCAGCAGATGCGTGGCCGTGTGATTGGCCATGATTCTCGTCCTGCGCGCTTTGTCCACAGCACCAGTATATGGGATATCACCGATGTCACCCTCCTCGAGTAGGCCGTGATGTATGAAAAGTCCTCCTGACTTCTTCACATCAGTGATTCGAATACGAACCCCCTCTCCCTCTACCATGCCGGTGTCACCAACCTGACCTCCGGATTCGCCATAGAAGGGGGTTTTATCAAACACAAGCAGGACGTCGTCACCCTCTCTCTGGTACTTGATGAGCTGCATGTCATGCTGTAGGAGCTGCCCATATCCGGTGAAAACCGTTTCACGGTCTTTCCGAAGCACTTCCCATTGGCCATCCGATTCTTCAAGCCCCCCCTGAAACTTTGCACTTTTCTTGGCCCGCTCTCGCTGAATATCCATGGCGCTTTCAAATCCTTCCAGATCAACCGTCAATCCCCGTTCCTCGGCCATAATGCCGGTAAGGTCAAGCGGAAATCCGAAGGTATCATGGAGTTTGAATGCATCCGCACCTGGAAATACGCTGCTCTCCTCGTACTTGAGTCTTGTAACGGTGCGCTCAAACTCTTCGAGCCCCCTGTCGAGGGTACGGAAGAAAAGTTCCTCCTCATTGCCTATGACCTTTTCAACTGTCTCCCTGCGCTCGTCGATTTCACTGTAGGTATCTTTCATGAAATCGATCACGCTGTCGGCGAGCCTGTGCAGAAATGGTTTGGTAAGGCCGAGGAGCCTGCCGTGACGAACCGCCCGTCTGAGGATTCGTCGTATCACGTAACCCCTGCCCTCGTTCGATGGAATGGCACCGTCAGTGATGGCAAAGACGAGACATCTGATATGGTCGGCTATGACCTGAAAGGACCACTGGTTTTCTTCACGAAGCTTCTCCCCGGCGATCTCCTCCAGGCTGTGTATGATGGGTATGAACAGGTCAGTCTCGTAATCGGAGTGTACATCCTGTAACACGGCAACGGTGCGTTCGAGTCCCATGCCGGTGTCCACATTCTTCGCGGGCAGCGGCGTGAGCACGCCGCTTGCTTCTCGATTGAACTCCATGAACACGAGGTTCCACAGTTCGACAATAGCACCACTGTCGCTTCCCTCAAGGAAATTCCTCTGTTTGGCAGGCTTGTAATCATAGTGGATTTCCGAACAGGGTCCGCAGGGACCTGTGTCGCCCATGCTCCAGAAGTTCTCCTCGTCTCTCTGCTCGATATCGCCGAGCCGCACGATTCGACCGACAGGGATACCGATGACATCCTTCCACACGCTGTATGCCTCATCGTCGTCCTTGTAGACGCTTGCCCAGAGCCTGTCAGCAGGGAGCTTGAGAACCTGCGTTACATACTCCCAGCCCCATTCGATTGCCTCCTTCTTGTAATAATCCCCGAAAGACCAGTTGCCGAGCATTTCAAAGAAGGTGTGATGCCTGCCGTCCTTCCCCACATCCTCCAGATCATTATGCTTGCCACTGGCCCGGATGCATTTCTGCACCGAAGCAGCCCTCACGAAGGGAGCTTTCTCAGTAGCGAGGAAGTAATTCTTGAACTGGTTCATCCCCGCATTAGTGAAGAGCAGAGTCGGGTCGTCCTGGGGCACAACCTTCGAACTCTCGACGATACGATGTCCCCGTTCCTCAAAAAAGCGGAGGAAACCCCTGCGCAGTTCAGCCGATGTCATCACACACATACTCCTTCATCACTTCATGTATAATGTCGAATTGAAATCCGCGGTTGCGTAAATGTTGAAGCATCCTCCGCCTGACCGTTTCTGCAGGGTAGCCCTTCAGTGCTCGCAGTTTCTTGTCTGCCGCATACCGAGCAAGCTCGCGTTCCCTTTCACTGTCAAGCCTTCTCCCCACTGTATCATCGATGACCCCGTCATCAACAAGTTTTGCCCGCAGTTCATGACGGACCCGCATAGCACCCATGGGCCTGCTGCTCAGAATATGTTCCATCCATTTCTCAGCGAACAACTGATCATTGATGAGATTTTCACCCTTGAACAGATTGATGACCTCCTCCACGATATCCCGATTATACTCTCGATCAAGAAGCCGTTTCCTGAACTCTCGCTCTGACCGATCTCGGTAGGACATGAGAAGCAGTCCGTAATCGCGGGCCCGGAAAAATTCGTCCTTCCTGGACAACCACTCTATCCGGTCCTCATCAATTTCATCACCTATGTGAAAACCAGCGCTGCTCAGGGTGTTCGAGTCAAGGGAGAATCGATACCTGCCGTCCACATAGATGGAAAATCTGTTCATGTTCCTCTTCTGTCCCCTGATATCGGATATCTTCACTGCTCACTGAGACCGTTGGGTGAGGTTACAGCACATTTCCATTTCCACGACTGTTGCACATTAGTATATTACCATACAACTTAATCGGCGAGCACTTATGAGATAGGCTCTTTTTTCTTTTTCTTGACGCGCCTGAGGCTTATTACTATCTTACTACAGCGATTTGGGGAAAATATGAAAACGTACGCAGCAAAAAAGGAAGAAGTAACGAAAAAGTGGTACCTGATCGATGCGGAGGACAAGGTGCTTGGCCGTGTGGCAAGTCAGGTAGCATCGATTTTAAAGGGTAAGCGCAAGGCAATCTACACCCCTCATGTTGACATGGGTGACAACGTGATAATCATCAATGCCGAAAAAGTGAAGATAACGGGAGCAAAACCGATCAAGAAGATCTATTACCGTCACTCCGGTTATCCCGGCGGGCTCAAAGCCACTCCCTATCAGGAAATGATGAAGAAGGACCCCACCTTTGCGCTGCGACATGCAATCAGGGGAATGCTTCCCCACAACCGTCTGGGAAGAAAGCAGCTCCTCAACGTCAAAATATACGCCGGTGAAAGCCACCCCCATCAGGCACAGAAGCCTGAGAAGCTGGAGATATAGTTAAACGGAGGAATTCGTGCCTGACGATTACGTGAAGACCACGGGAAGAAGAAAGACTTCTATTGCCCGTGTTATGGTGAAAAGCGGCAGCGGTACTTTAACCATCAACGGGAAGTCCCCCGATGAGTACTTCCCCACCAAATCCCATGTCATCATGATCCATCAGCCGCTGGAAGCGACCGACAATGTGAAGAAATGGGACATCAAGGTGAAAGTAAAGGGTGGCGGATTTTCCGGCCAGGCAGGTGCAATCAGGCACGGGCTGGCACGGGCTCTGGTTCAAGTCGACCCCGATTCAAAGCAGGCCCTCGGTAAACGCGGTTTTCTCACAAGAGATTCAAGGATGGTTGAACGGAAGAAATCGGGACAACCGAAAGCCAGAAAGCGTTTCCAGTTCTCCAAGAGATAGAAATCGGTCTATACTGCTTTATTCCCTTATCAGATCGTTATCATTCCAAGCTAAGAAATTCCTGCCAACATACTCAGATTCATGCATGAAGAGAGGATCTTAGGCAATACCATGGGTGAAATTGTCATGGACTCGTCCATCTCACCCTGTTATGGTAATTTATACACCTTTCTTTTTGAGAGTGGTATCAGCTTTATATAATGATAATACGTAGTGCTATGACGAACAAGGCCACCGCAGTCTGGTATAAAACTCCCACGAAGGAGTGGCACAATGCCACATCTTATCAAGGACTTTCATCCTGCAGGAGGCAAGCACTGTGTTTCAAATGCCTTGAAGCAGGTCTTTCACTATTACGGTCATGAACTTTCGGAGGAAATGATCTTTGGACTTGCATCGGGTTTAAACTTCTTCTACTTCGTGTTTAAAAACCTTCCCTATCCGCTCATCGGCGGCCGAACGAAGATTGGTAATTTCGAAGAAAGTCTCTCCTGTAATCTCGGCATCACCATAGAAACCCACCGAACATCGAGCAGTAAAAAGGCCTACGGGGAGTTGAAAAAACTGATCGAACACAATACTCCTGTGGTCATTTATGTTGACATGAACCCACTCTCCTATCTTGGCATGCCCGAGGAGGTGCATTTCGGGGGCCATGCAGTCGTGGTCTTCGGCATCGATGAAAAAGAGGAAATAGCATACGTGTCTGACCGGGACAGCAGCGAGGCACCCCTCACACTCCGTCAAGGTGAGGAGTCTGGGGATTATCACCGGGTACCCCTGCATGAGCTTGCCGCGGCACGCGGTTCCAAATACAAACCCTTTCCGCCAGAGAACAAGTGGCTGACCTTCGATCTCAGCGGAATGTGGCCAATAGAGCGTCGCATCATCTTCGAGGCAATCAGGGAGACGTGCACTGTCATGCACTGCGCTCCAATCAAGAATCTCGGCATCAGGGGAATCCAACTCTTCTCCCGGAAGGTCCTGGAGTGGAAGGATTTTAACAGAGAAAAATTCAAATGGGCCTGCTTCAACGCCTATGTGATGATAAATGCCATCGGTGGCACAGGAGGAGGAGCTTTTCGCCGGATGTACGGCAACTTTCTCAAGGAGGGGGCAGCTATCACCGGAGCTGTCGAGATGGCACAGTATGGAAGGGAGTATTTAACCCTCAGTGAATTATGGGATGATGTGGCCGATACCTTTCTCTCTTTAAGCGATACCGGATCTGTCGAGAGGCTCGAGGAAATAGCCGAGTGCCTCGAGCACATTCATTCGAAGGAGGAAAAGCTCCTTCGTCAGCTCTGCACGCTCGTGCAGGAGTAAGCATACCTTTATACTTCATTCAGCAATGCAGTGGCGGGCACATGGAGCCCCTGACTGTTAGTTCTCAGTAGCTCCCTAGCGATTGCAGTTCATCGGATGCGGTGTCTGAGAATTCCGTCCCCCCATACTCATTTCTGACCACCGTGAAGTAGTGCTTTGCCTCGTCGACCTCGCCCTTTTGACGGTAGCACTTACCGAGCATGAGCAGTGCGTACGGTTTAAGTTCGGACTCACCGCTCCCCTCGGCGAAGAACATGAACCCGTCAATCGCCTCGCTGTAATCCCGGAGAAAGTAGCGTGTGACCGAAAGATGCATGAGTGCCACGTCGTAGAATTCACGGCTCTCATCACATATGCTGATTGTGAGATACCGTACCGACTCATCGAAGCGCATGACATGAAAAAGAGAGAGCCCGAGGTGATAGGCAACCTCCCCTTCAAGGGCATTTTCCCCGTATTCCTCAATGAGGGAATCGAAGACCTCAATGGCAGCCGTGTACTCTCCTTTATTAAAATGACTCATTCCCTCAGCAAAGGAATCCTCGAGGTCCGTTTCAAAATCATTCTCATCAAACCACTCGAGAGCATCCTCATCCTGTGCCGAACCTCGCACGCCTGCAAGAGCTGTTTCGGTATACTTGTCGGAAGTTGATCCCATCTGCTTCGTATACTTCTTCAGT
Source organism: uncultured bacterium (assembly GCA_965603595.1). Classification (GTDB taxonomy): domain Bacteria; phylum Spirochaetota; class B62-G9; order B62-G9; family DRHN01; genus JAGLSF01. The sequence continues at coordinate 3,800 of CBFDDP010000032.1, read as the reverse complement.
CCCTTGAGAAAACCGACCTTCTTCTTCTGTTCAACCTTTCCCAAAAGCTCACCCACAGTGGTGTACCGGTCGGCCCCTATGGAGAGGAGGTCTCCCTCCAGGTCGATCTCCACGGCACCATCGGGTCCCGTTCTGATTACCGACTGATGCTCAAGCTCCATATCCACCTCGGCTGCTGTCCAGTTTCCGTTGCCGAACAGATCCACAGAACTCGTACCGCTGCTGAAAACGATAAATATGTCTGAAAATCCAGGAGCTGCACCTGCAAGAATTGTACACAGTATGATGAGAGGTAGAAACCGTCGCATACTTTCCCCCTATTGTATGTACGCGCTCTCTCCAATACGACAGAGTGGCATGGATTACCCCGAACAGTACGGGATTCTATTTGATATTATACCTCACTTTGAGGAAAATGTTCACCCTTTCATTTCTCTTTTAAAAAAGATATGAGCTCACTGAAATAACTGAAAACACCAGAAGCCCCATGATGCTCAAGCAGTACCGCGTGCTCATGCTTCTGCTCCTCGTTTTCTTCGGTATCACCGTTCACAAAGCCTATGGGATGAATCTGCGCACGGCCGGCGGCAACCATATCATCGGGCATATCACCAATATAGTAAACAGAATCATTGCTCGTGTAGCCGCTCTTCTCCATGGAAAGGGAGATGCTGAATGGATGAGGTTTTCTCAGCGACTCGATGCACTCCCTTTCGGCTTCCACGACGTTATCCTCGGAGACCATCGTTTTGAAATAGTGCCCAATGGAAAACTGTGTGAGGGCATACTCGGCCTCGACACCCGGACGCCCTGTTGCGATCGACAGGGTATAAGATCCGGACAGCACATCAAGCTGGGCAAGGGTGGGTATCATCCGCTCCCGTTCAATGTACCCGCCATTGCAGTAGAAGATGGGCGCCTCGCCGTAGATCTGCCGAAACAGATCGTTTCCGAGGTACAACTCCTGAAATATCCTCTTGGTGAGATTCCCGGACTGCACATCCCCCTGATTCAGCAGAAAGGGTGACCTGTCCCCCTCCGACCATTGGGCTGCAGAGAAAAGTGCAGGCGCCCGCTGCTTTCGCACCAGGTCCTCGAGCTTGGCGGTATCTATGGTCAGCTGTACACGGCGAATCTGCTCGAAAACGGCATGGTCATCTCCCGCCGCTTTGACCTCACGGAGTTGCTTCAGCACGGTTTCGTCAATATGATGATAGGCTTTGATAAGATAGGCGTTCAAAATCGTGTCTGTAAGGTCCCAGTCATTGTTGAGACCCCCCTTTCTCTTGACAGAGGCAACGTCAGCGAGGGTAATGAAATCGTCTGATACATCGGCCCCCAGGACCTGGCACAGATACTCTATGACGCTGCGCCGGGTGACGTCCCGATAGGAGTTTGTCACATCAACAAGCACGCCATCCATATCGAATATGATGAGTGGTTTTTTACTCATATCACAGCCGTATATCCACACCCCGCTTCCTAAGATACTCCTTGGTTTCGGGTATGGTGAACTCTCCGTAGTGATAAATGGACGCGGCAAGAACTGCCGAAGCTCCCCCCTCGACAACGGCATCGTAGAGATGGGAAAGTGCTCCACACCCACCCGACGCTATGACGGGGATATTGACCCGTGAAGAAATCTCCCTGAGCAGTTCATTATCGTAGCCATCCCTGGTTCCGTCCCGGTCCATGCTCGTCACGAGGAGCTCACCCGCGCCGAGCCCTTCGGCCCGAACACACCACTCGAGGGCATCGATATCGGTCTTCTCCCGGCCTCCCCTGATGTACACCCTGAAGCCTTCAGGTTCGCGCTTCACATCTACGGCCACAACGATGCACTGTGAGCCATAGTGGAGCGCTCCCTCATGTATGAGATCGGGATTCTTCACAGCCGATGTGTTGATGGAGACCTTGTCCGCACCCGCATACAGGATTTTCCGCATGTCATCGACGGTCCTGATGCCCCCGCCCACGGTGAAGGGAATGAAGATCTCGTCGGAGACCTTCTCAACCACGTCGATCAGTATGTCCCTTTTGTCGGAAGTTGCGGTAATGTCGAGAAACACGAGCTCATCAGCCCGGTCCCGGTCATACTTGCGCGCCCACTCCACGGGATCTCCGGCATCACGTATGTTGACGAAGTTAATTCCCTTTACAACCCTGCCTTCGGTAATGTCGAGACAGGGGATGATTCTCTTCTTGAGCATCTTTGCACACCCCGCTTCAAATATGAAGGTGATGCATGGAGGCCTTTCTACACCTTTTAAGTCACTCCTCCTGAAGGAAACTGCATGCCTCCTCTACCGAGATCCTCCCCTCATAGACGGCCTTCCCCGATATGACGCCTTCAATGCGGCTGTCAGCCATGGCTTTTATCTTGTGCAGGTCATTCATGCTCGATATGCCTCCCGCAGCAATGAGAGGAAGCCCCGTCTGCGTGATCATGGAGCCTATGGCCTCTATGTTCGGACCCTCGAGCATGCCGTCTCTGGATATATCGGTGTATATAATGAGTGAAAAGCCCATGTCCCGAACCCTTTTTCCCAGCTCAAGAGCGGTGATGCCGCTCCCCTCGGTCCACCCGGAAATTCGGACCATCCCGTCCCTCGCGTCAATGCCCGCGACGACCCTTTTTCCGTATTCTGATACCAGCGATTCGATCAGGTCACCCCCTTTGAGTATGACCGTTCCGAGTATGCAGCGATCGACGCCCATGTGAAGAAGCTCCTGCACGTCCTCGCGGCTTCTTACACCGCCTCCTACCTCGACGGGTATGTCGACCCCCTCCACAATGTTTCGGATGAGGTCCCGGTTATTGAGCTTGGGGTCTCTCGCCGCATCAAGATCGACGACGTGAAGGTAGGAGGCCCCCTGATCCTGAAAAGACCGAGCTCTCTTCACGGGATTGTCGTCATACTGTATCTTCTGCCCGTAATCGCCCTGGGAGAGACGCACGCATTTCCCCTCTATCAGATCTATTGCGGGAATGAAAAACATAATACACTCACCTCGTCCCCTCAGCCTAGCCTTGCCACTCTATGAAGCGAAGGTTTTCCAGATAAAATTGGCATGGACAAAATTCCTATTGCACTAAGATACTGTGTTCAGAGGATAGATCAAAGCATATTGGCACCATGATCGCCGAGGAGCTCTGCAGAAGCACGGTGATGAACATACCGAAGAGTATACCCAGGATGGGATAGGTTCCGAAGTTCAGCAGAAAGTTCTTCAATGCCTCACTGTCATTCAGGAGATCCTTCGGGACCATTTCAAATCCTTTGAAGAAAACTATGAACTGCGGCCATGAATATTTCCGTCCTTTCGTCGCTTCGCTCAAAGGTGCATGCAAGAGCTGGTATCTTTGCCCAAGCTGCGACCCACAGGATGTGGGAAGTGCAGGCGAGGACAGGATGTCCGAGAGCCTGCTAACCAGAAACGACTCCTGCTGTTCTCGGAGCACCTCTGGGGAAAACGTACTCCTGAAACTCCCTCACCGCCAGTTTGTATTCGCCCTGCCGAAACTGCTACGGGTGTATTTCAAACATGATAGGAACCTCTTCGAAGATGTTTCGAGAATCATATTTTCAATCATACGTGATTTCTACAATGGAATAGGGAAAACACCAATAAAAACAGGGATTATTGTATCGTATCAGTCCTTTGGGGACCTGATGCGAAGGAATCCACACTACCACTGTGACCTGAGGTGACTGTGGTAAAAGTTATTGCCGTGATAACAGATCCTTGTGAGGTGAACACATTACGTGAATGCCTGAAAAGAAACAATGCCCCACCCT
>CBFDDP010000031.1:0-26349 GCA_965603595.1 uncultured bacterium | reverse complement strand
GATATAGGCGTGCACATCCTGCACTGTCTTCCTCTCACCCATTCAAGAGCTCCTCCCAGATGAACGGGACATACCCCGAGTGGTACTCCTTACCGTCCATAACCATGAACGGCATGCTGGGTGTCTCTCCTATCAATGTGCCCAGTTCCTGTCTGATGAGGTTCTTTTCTTCCACCGGGATTTTGTCGATGTCCAGATAGGAATAGCTGAATCCCCTGTCATTCAGCCATCTCTTGCCGAGTTTACACCACATGCACGTGGAGATCGTGAACAGAAAGAGTTTCTTGTCCTGTTCGCGCGTTCCCTCAACGTGGACGATCTTGTCCCCGTATTTTTCTTCTAGGTCAACCGATATGAGTGCCAGCTTGCGTACTCCTCTCAACTGATTGAGACTACATTGTGTCTCTGAACAATCTTTTCCTCATCCTCCATCTTGTACACCGCATCTTTCAAACCGCGTATCAGCTCGCGGATCTGTCCGTTCTGCCATACACTTCTTCCGAACACAATTCCCCTTCCACCGGCCTGTACAGATTCCCGGGCCGTGCGGAACATCTCTGCAGGTGTCTCCATGTCGGCTCCTCCCAGTATGAGCACCGGCACGTGAGACCTCTGGGCGATAGTGCTGAACTGTTCCCTGTTTCCAGGATAGGGTATTTTCAGTATGTCCGCACCGAGCTCTACGGCAATCCTGCTCGCGTGGGCAATGAGTTCCGGGTCGTTTCTCTGATCTTTGGGGATGTGATTGCCCAGAAGAAGCGGCTCGATCATAAGCGGTATCTCCCAGTTGTCGCACTGTGATACAAGATGACTTATCGCCTTGATCTCCTTCATCTGTATGGCAGGATCGAGTCCCCAGACGAGCAGAACCTTGATGACATCAAAACCCGATTTCAGGGCCTGTTCCACCGACACACCCAGCTCAAAATCCAGGAATTCGCTTGGGTTGCCCGGTATGTTCGAAAGAATGGCATTATCAATCGCAAGAATGCGGGAGGGTGCATGTTTTGATGCGAAGTATTCATTGGTAATTTTTGCAAGGCCGTAGGTCAGAATTGTTGCGTCCACTTCTTCTTCCAGAAGTATCTGCATGATGCCAAAGGGGTCTTCCAGCCCCTTCGTGTTCCCCAAATAATAACCGTGATCAATGGGAATGATGATGCTCCGGCCGTATTCCGGGTTGAACAACCTTCTCAAGCGCAACTCTTTTGCACGTATCATGGCACTCCTCGCACAGTTTTATTCACAACAGTGGTGAAACAGAATAGGGCGAACAAAAAGATATATCTTTTTGTTCGCCAACACAAAGCTCATTCAAACCAAATTTAAACTTATCGTTGTTGACAGGTAGAAAACTCTACTTTCACCCAGAATATAAAGATGAAAGGGTTGCCGGTAAAGGGTATTGTTCAAGGCGTAATCTTGTTCATCCGGTTCCAGAGCCGGGTCGCCTGCTCACGTGCCTCGCGGTAGATCGGTTGGGTATCGAAGGGAAACCGCCCCTCATCGAGGACCACTCTGCCGTTTATAATGACCGTCTCCACATACCGGGCACTGAGACCGAAAATGAAGTGTCCTGCCGCGTTGTCATTATCAAGAGGGGTGGGCGGGTCATAATCGAGCAGTACAAGGTCTGCCGTACACCCCGGCTCCAGCCGACCGAATGTACCGCCAAAGTAACGCTCGAGGATGCGGTTACCGTTATCGAGCAGGTGCATGATGTGGTCGGGCCAGATATCACGCCGCTCTTCCCTGCTCCTGAAAAAGGCGAATTTCGCCTCCTCGAACATGTCCGAACCTATGCCGTCCGTACCTAGGGCGATATTGCTGAGATCCAGAAGCCTTGCGTTATAGCCCACCGCGTTGTTCATGTTTGACCGGGGATTGTGCACGAGAAAGGAACCATGCTTGCAGAGCAGATCATGCTCTTTATCGAGCAAATGCACTCCATGTATGATCAAGCTCTTCTCATCGAGCATGCCGAACTGCTCCAGCCGATCGAGGGGAGAAAGACTGTGCTGATGGTGGGAGAAGGAAGGCTCATAGCGGTCCTCGGACACGTGTACATGAATACCCCTCCCCGTTCCTGACACCACCTCAGCAAGCATTTCAAGAGATTCATCGCCCAGGGTAAAGGGGGCGTGTGCACCCACCGCACCAATAACCGTATCGCTCTCCTGACTGGTGATGAACTCCCTGTTCTCCTCGATCCCTTCGTCCCTGCCCTCCCTGCCATTGCGGTCCGTCACCTCGTAGCACAGTATGCCCCGAAGCCCGCACTGCTCGAAGGCCCCTTTCAGAGTCCCCAGAGAGCCCCTGATGAAAGAGGGAGATGCACTGTGATCGATCACAGCGGTTGTTCCCGCGCGAAGGGCATCGAGTGCACCAACCATTCCGCTTGCGTGAAGAGAAGCGTGGTCGAGCGCACGGTCGAGCCGCCACCAGAGGTTCTGTAATACGCCGACGAAGTCATAGGAGGGGGGGATGTTGGCAACAATGCCGCGAGCAAGCGCCGAGTAGAAGTGGTTGTGGGAGCAGACCATGCCGGGTGTGAGGATTTTCCCCTGAGCATCAATAATCCGATCGACCTTTATATCTTTCAGTGACGCTTTCAACCCTGTGCCGATCTGTTCAATACGGTTTTTTTCGATATACATGTCTATTCCCCGGACAACCTTTGCCGGATGGAACTGTACCATGGTGGCATTCTCTATGAGTATTCCCACTCCACACTCCACTCTCTTCAGGTTATGAGATAGCTGTGATTCGACAACAGGTTCTGGACAATCAGGTAGAGGCCTATCATGCTGCTCGTGTCGAAGTCCTGGGTGTCACTCCCGCTTTCATGAAGCTCGTGTTCCTCCAGTTCGATGCTGCCGGCAGTCCCATAGATAATGAACCGGAGGGAAAAAAGATTCGACTCCAGAGAGAGTATCCCCTCCCCGTGATCGATGTGCATGTCATAGACCAGGCTACCCAACCTGCATCCAAACCTGTGGGAACCCTTTCCCTTCTCCTTCACATAGAAGCCGCTGTTTTCACTGCTCATATACATTGCCTCATCCGAGAAGAGTGTCGGCTTGACCGTGTAGGGCCTTCCCTGATGGGGACAGAAGGTCTCGCAATTACCGCACTCGTTACAGAAATCATCGATGTGCAGAATCTGTGTGTCCTGCGAGAGCACACCCAGATCACCCATGCCTATACGTACACCCAGCACCGGAACATTGAGGCTGACCGGTTCCATGAAAAGCGTCACGTTGGCCCTGTTCGGGCAGACCTCCACGCACTTGCTGCAGAACTGCGAACAGCGCAGGCAGCGTTCGCTCTCCTCGACCGCCTTTTCATGGGTCACTGTCTGAATGACCGTATCGAAGCCTTTTCTCCTTTTGAGGGAAAGCTTTTCTACCGGATCGTAGAAATAGACCCCGGCACGCCGCACTCGGTTTTCCGCAATTCGATCGCGGGATGCAGGTACGTACATGTGGTCGATCAGTGCATCATCCGCAAGCCCTTCTCTCTTCAGAATGGCCATAACCACGACCTTTGCGTCTGCAATGGCCTCGACCACGGTAGCAGGACCCCTCACGCAATCCCCTGCTGCGTATACCCCGGAAATGGATGTCTCTCCCGTTTCGGGATTCACCGAAACCCTCCTGCCATTTTGTAATTCGATTCGGTTTTTTTCAAGAGGCCCTGTCTCAACCTCCTCTCCAACCGCTGCGATCACCGTGTCTGCCTCAAGATCAACCCATTCTCCCTCGATGGGCACCGGGCGTCTTCTGCCCGTCTCATCGATCTCACCGAGCTTCATACGTGCACACCGAAGCCCGCTGATCTTTCCCTTCTTTGTAAGCAGTTCCATAGGGCCGAGTAGTTCATCAATTGAGATATGCTCCTCCACGCAGGCGTCGATCTCTTCCCGGTCAGCGGGCATGCTCATGAGGTCACGTCGATAGACGATGCGCACGGATCCCGAACTGAAACGAAGTGCAGCGCGCGCCGCATCGACCGCCGAGTTGCCGCCGCCAATGACAAGCACCCCTTCTCCCACTGTGGGCTTTTCGCCACGCTTTACCATTTCAAGAAAATCCATTCCCGTGTAATACCCCTCGATACCATCAGTGCCGGGAAGGCTGAGCCTCTTGGCATTTCCCGAGCCTGTTGCAAGAACCACATTTGAGAAACCATCCTTACGCAAACCGTCGATGGAAAGCTCCTCCTTCCAGCCCGTCCTGATCTCTACACCGAGTCCCCGAATGAGCTCCACGTCAGCGTCGATGATGGAGTCCGGAAGCCTGAACCGAGGTATGGTGTACTGTACCGTACCGCCCGGTCGGTCCCGCCGTTCGAAAACCGTGACGGCAAAACCCTCCCGGGCAAGAAAGAAGGCACAGGCAAGCCCTGCCGGCCCTCCTCCTATAACGGCCACGCTTCCCATGTATCCCTTTTCTTTAGATTGTGCCCGAAGCTCGTCGAGTATGGATGAGAGATCACCTTCTGCTCCTGCGGACCGCTTGAGTGCCCGTATGCTTACGGGATTGTCATAGTCCCAGCGCACGCATTTCTCCATGCACTGATGATCACAGATGTATCCCGTGATATTGGGAAGCGGATTGTTGCGCAGTATGATCCTGAGTGCCTGATCGGGGTTGCCCCTTCCCACGGCATCGATATATGAGGGGATGTCCTGATGTATGGGACAGGCATGCACACAGGGTGCGGTCACGCAATCGAAGAGGCCCAGCTGGGAATCCAGCTTGATTGACTGCGCTTTCCCTATGCCCTTCTGATAATGGGTATCATCCAATGCATTTTCTGCAAGCGCCCTCAGCCGTGCCACGTCGATCTCGCCTTTAGGGGGCATATACCCCTTCCACTCCTGCTGCAGTATACCTGCTATTTGATGAAACCGCAGATACCCGCCCGGTTTCAGCATGTCGGTGGTCATGGTGACCGGCCGGACGCCTGTACGCAGCAGTTCAGCCACATTTAACATCGAAGCACCCCCCGCATAGGAGATGCTGATCTTTCCGTCGAATTCTGAGGCAAGCCGGTATGCCAGGTTAACGGTAAGGGGATAAAGCGCCCTGCCGGACATGTAGCGCTCCTCCCCCGGCAGCACATCACCCATGTTTTTAGTGGCCAGGGTGTTTGAGAGCTTGATTCCGAAATGGTTGCCCCGAGACTTCGCAAACTCCTGCAGGTTTTGAATCAGTGTCACCGCCTCCGGGTACTGGAGGTCCTTCTCAAAGACGGCATCCTCGATTCCTATGTGTCCCCAGCCGCACCTGCCAAGAATATACCGCACATCATCCCCGCCGAGCAGGGTCGGGTTGAGCTTCACATAGGTGTTGATCCCCTTCTCGCCCATGAGATAGGAGGCCATGGATTCGATCTCTCCTGGAGGGCAGCCGTGCATGGTCGATATGGTGACCGAGTGGATGAGTCCCCCTTTGGGGTCGGGAATTTCTTCTTCGAGCATATCCAGACTGGCCCTGTGTTCCCGCAGCACGGTGCGGTAGGCTTCATACCTTTCGCGGACCTCGATACGGGCGAGGGGCTGCACCATACTGTCGATGAACCGGTCCATGCCCTTACTCTGAATACCCTCCAGGTCATAGCCCACGCTCATGTTGAAGAGAAAGCCGGGTTCCCTATTGCTGCCGGAAAGTTCGAACTTATCCTTAAGCACCTGTATCGCGAGCCAGGCCTTGAGATACTCATCGAAAGAGTCTTCGAGGGAAAGCTCCTGGGACCACTCGGTGTTGTACCCTTCGTCGAAGACATCGATGCAGGGTTTCTCGAACTCCAGGCTATCGAGCTTCTGCACGGTCTTGAGTTCGATGAAGCGGCATCCGGTGATATAGGCACAGATGATGTTCTGGGCGAGCTGCGTGTGGGGCCCGGCTGCGGGGCCGAAGGGGGCTTCAAGAGGAGCACCAAAAATGTGCGCAGGCCGAACCTCATCTGTGTATCGGTAGAACATGCTCTCAGGGATTCCAAAGACGGAACCGTGCCGTTCATGTTCCTGCAACACCCGGTCGATGAGCCGCTCGAAGGACAGTATGCACATTCTGTCTGACATGATGCGCTCCGATATTTCTTCTCTTACACAAACCCCTCTGACAGTACGCGCCGCACCTCTTCCATGTCGGGTTCAATGATGAGTGGCTTCCCCACAGAGAGCATGGCCGAATCCACATCCTTCAGTCCGTTCCCTGTGACGAGCAGAACGACTGTTTCATCATCTCCGATGATGTCTGCATTCAGTGCCCCGCGCAGGGCCGCTAGGGAAACAGCGCTTGCAGGTTCGGCAAACACACCTGTTTCACGCGCCATTTCAGGGATGGCGGCAAGTATCTCGTTGTCCGAAATGCGAAATGCTGGGCCCCCTGCCTGGATAAGGGCCTGTACCGCCGCCTCACCGTCCCGTGGCATACTGACCGCGATACTGTCAGCGACAGTTCGTCCCTCGACAGGTTTAATCACGCCATCCGAGTCAAATGCCCGCGTCACCGCGTCACTTCCCTCAGCCTGACAGGCGACGAGTTTGGGCAGACGGTCAATGAAGCCGATCCCATGGAGGTCCCTAAACCCCTTCCACACGCCGCTTATGATGTTGCCGTCCCCCACGGGAACGAAAACCCAGTCGGGGCACTGCCATCCATTCTGCTCGCACACCTCATAGGCGAGAGTCTTCTTCCCCTCACGGGTGTAGGGGTTGTAGCCCGTGTTGCGATTGTACCAGCCGTACTCCTCCGAGGCCTGCAGGCACAGGTCGAAGGCGTCGTCATAGGTCCCGCGTACCATGATGACCGAGGCGCCGAACACGAGAAGCTGCGCAACCTTGGCCGCCGGTGCGGTTTCGGGGACAAAGATCACGGCATGTATTCCCATGGGTGCTGCAAGGCAGGCGAGGGATGAGGCGGCGTTTCCCGTGGAGGCACAGGCTATAATCTGTGCACCGCTGGTTTCCAGGGACTTTGCAATCACCACCGCACTTGCCCGGTCCTTGGTGGATGCACTCGGATTCCGCCCATCGTCCTTGATGAAGAGGTTTTTGAGGCCAAGTTTCCTGCCAAGCCGCTCAGCTCTATAGAGAGGTGTCCATCCGATATGAACCGGGGGTCTCTCCGGTTCATGCTCGAAGGGCATGAGCGGTGTGTATCGCCACATGCTGTGATCTGTATTATCTTCAAGATCCTTCCGGCTGAACTGCCCTCTGATCATTTCATAATCATATACAACCTGTAGATTGCCGCCGCATCTTTTACACGTAAATAAGTCATTGGGAAGGGCGTACTCCTCGCCACACCCTATGCAGGTAAACCCTTTCACATGCTTGATGCCTTCGCCCACTATGCTACCCTCTCTTCAATCCATACCACCATGAACCTGCAACTCGGGAATGTTTTCCTGTGTCAACAGGAAGCTTCACCAGATCCGGTTTAGGCTACCTTGAAATATGTGTCCCGCTCTCCCCTGTGATTGCTCTTCCCAGAGATTCAGGATTGGTGATTATGGCCTCTCTTCCGCCCCGGTCCAGAAAACCAAGCACCGCCTCAATCTTGGGAAGCATGCTGCCCGGTGCAAAGTGACCCTCACTCACATACGCTCTTGCCTGCTTCGCGGTTATACTGTCCAGGGGTGTTTCATCCGGTTTTCCGAAGTTGAGATAAACCTTTTCGATCGAGGTGGAAATGATAAAAAGATCTGCATGCAACTGTGAAGCCAAGAGGCTTGATGCGCTGTCCTTGTCTATGACTGCATCCACTCCTTCGTACTCGCCTCTTTTGTTCTTGAAGACAGGGATTCCCCCTCCTCCGGCCCCAATGACGCAAAAACCCTTTCCCAGCAAATATTCCAGAATCCCTATCTCAATGATTGCTTTCGGTGCCGGAGAAGGAACCACTCTCCGGTAGCCCCTGCCGGCATCGAAAACCATGTGCCAGTCGGAATGCTTCTCTCTTACCTTTTCAATTTGATCTTCTGAAAAAAAGCTCCCGATGGGTTTTGTTGGATTGGAAAAAGCAGGGTCCTCTCTGTCAACTTCGACCTGTGTCACAACAGTTACAGCCTGCCGGCCCACACCCCTCTTATGAAACTCGTTGCCCAAGGCCTGCTGCAGCTGATACCCAATTGCCCCCTGCGTGTCCGCCACACAGCTGACCAGGGGAACAATGTGCATGCCGCTTATTTCATGGGCAAGTTCCGATCTTCGCAGAATAAACCCAACCTGGGGCCCGTTGCCGTGGGTTAGGATAACCGTGAAACCCTGTTCAACAATATCCACCACGTGTGCAGCAGTTTCGCAGATAGCATTGTACTGATCCTGCACCGTTTTATGCTTTTGATTTTTTATCAAGGAATTCCCGCCAATAGCGATGAGTGCAAGCTCTCCCATCTATTTCCCTCCCATCGTGAGCAGCATGACGCCTTTTGCCGTATGTAAACGGTTTTCAGCCTCGTCATAGACGATCGATCTGGGCCCGTCTATCACTGTCTCTTCGACTTCATTGTTCCTGTCAGCGGGAAGCGCATGCATGTACATGACATCCCTGTCCGCCAGTTTCATCATCTTTTCCGTGCATTTCCAGCCCTTGTTTGATTGCAGGAGCTTGTCCACGGCCTCATCGCTCTGATCCGTCATCCAGCTGCCCCAGTTCTTTGGGATCACGATGTGTGCATCCCTGTATGCCTCCTCCATGTTATGGGTAACCGTCACGCTGCCTCCATGAGCTTCAGCATTGGCCCGTGTCTGTTCAACTGCCCAGTCGGGGAGCTCAAACCCCTTGGGGTATGCCAGGGTGAGGTTCATGCCGTATCGGGGGAACAGCAGTATCTGCGTAAGGGGAACCGATAGGGGCTTCCGGTGGCTTGTGGCATAGGACCATATAACCGACACCCTGACGCCCCTGGGGTCGCCAATCTTTTCACGCATGGTCATCAGGTCTGCAAGGCCCTGCATGGGATGATAGAGGTCGCACTGAAGGTTCATGATCGGTACGGTGGACCACCGGGCCATCTCCCGCAAATAGTTGTTCCCAGTCCCCCAGCTGCAATTCCTGCACGCGATGCCGTGGCCGTAACGGGAAAGAATAACCGCGTTGTCCTTGGCCACTTCCCCATGCGCGATCTGCATAGTGCTCGTGTCGAGAAAGATGCCGTGACCACCAAGCTGTGTGATACCCGCCTCCATGGAGTTTCTCGTTCTCGTTGACTGCTCGAAGAACATTAAAAAAACCGTCTGATAGAGAAGATGGGGAGTGTGAACCCCCATGGCGAAACTCTTTTTCAGGTCCAGCGATACTTCGAGCAGTGTATCGATCTCGTCCTTTGTCCATTCCTGAAGCGTAATGAAGTGCTTCCCCTTGATGATAGTCTGCATTTTTTCACTCCTTCTACTCTACTGCCCCGAGAACCAGGGCCAGCAGGGCCATTCGCAGTACAACACCGTTAAAAGCTTCCTCCCAGTAGCGTGCGTGCCGTGTGTCGTCCACGTCCGGCGGCAGTTCATCCATTCGCGGCAGCGAGTGCAGGATGATTGCGTCGCTCTTTCCCTTGTCACGGAGCAGATCACGGGTAACCTGATACTTTGCGGGTGTTCGTCCAACAGTTTTTCCCCGCTCTTCACGGGATTTTGTGTAATCAGCCTGCACTACCGGCTCCATGTAGATCACATCGGCATCGGCAATTGCATCCTTCACGCCCTCGACTTCTCTGAAGCGCAGGTTCTGATCGCTGAGCTCCGCCTTCCACTCTTTTGTGGGAGACATGTCCGGCGGCGATATGAGTGTCACTTCACAGTCAAAATTTGTCAGTGCATACCCAATTGAGTGCATGGTGCGCATGCGCATATCACCAATACACATGAAATGCAACCCATCTATCCGGCCCTTCTCCTTCAACACGGTGTACAGATCGGTGAGGACCTGGGTGGGATGCTCTCCCCAGCCGTCACCACAGTTAATGACCGGCACGCTGGACCACTTTGCCGCCTCTGCAGGAGCGCCCTGCTGAAAGTGACGCATGGCTATGACATCAGCGTAATACTCCAGCATATGGACCGTATCCTTGATTGATTCCTGGTAAAAATCTCCCGCTCGGGTCATCCGCGGGTCTGAAAAACCCAGCACATGCCCCCCCAGGCGATGCATGGCGGCCTCTGTGGCCAAACGGGTTCGGGTACTGGGCTGATAGAAGGCAGTGAGAAGCGTTTTATCCTTGAGCAGGTCGGTGTTACACCGGTCCTCGGCATAGGACCGCAGCCTGTCGCACACCTCAAAAACCCGGAAAAACTCTGCCCGTTCGAAATCCTTCAGTGAGAGGATATCCCTCCCTATAAAACTACGCATGTCCGTCTCCTCCTCGCGGTTGTATTGGTATGGCACTACCTCTTCACAAGGCTGCCGTATCCACCCTGGACCAGTATGCCCCTGTCAGATGCATATATCAGTTTTCCCCTCAGTATGGTTTTCACGATTCTCCCCCTGAATTCCATACCTTCGAAGGGCGTGACTGTGCCCCTGGAAGGAAGCTCCTTCCCCCTCACCGTCCAGTTTTGCTCGGGATCGATAAGAGCGAAATCAGCGTCCCTGCCCTCTTCAATCGAACCCTTTCTGTGTAAGATCCCGTATCGCTTAGCTGCATGTGCAGAGGTAGCCTCCAGCAACCGCTGAAGGGATATTCTCCCCCTCATATACCCCTCCGAGAACATATAGGGCAGCAGTGTCGGACATCCCGGTATACCGGCATAGTCTGTCCAGATCGAGCCGGTGTTCTTTTCCTCATCACTGCACGGCGCATGATCTGAGGCGACAAAACTGATGATCCCTTCCGAAAGGTATTGCCACAGTTTCTCCCTGTTTTCACGGCCTTTTACCGGGGGTGTACACTTGAGAGATGAGCCGGCTTTTTCAAAGTCTGTGACATCGAATTCCAGATACTGGGGCCCCGTTTCCCCCGTAATCCCATCTCTGCCGAGCACATCGCACACCCCTGCCGAGCCGATATGCACCAGGTGCAGATCGGCGCCTGTCTCCTCCGCAAGCCGTGCTGCGCAGAGTGCAGCCAGGACCTCGGCTGTTTCAGGTCTGGATTTGTAGTAGTGAAGGGGGTCCTTCCCCTCTTTCATGGCCACCGTCGTTGCGGCAGTCACGTACTCGTAATCCTCGGCATGGAGAAGCACCGGGAGGCCCAGTTCTCCGGCTTTGCTCAGGACCTGTTGAAACTGGAAATGGTCCAAGCGGCCGAAGCTTTCCATACCCGATATGAAATAGGTCTTGAATCCCAGCACGGTATCCGCGAGCTCCTCCATATTTTGGGGAAAACCGCTCTGATAGGATTGTGCGGACACACCGCCGTACAGTCCGAAATCAACGACCGCCTTCTTTTCGATCACCTCAAGCTTGTGATGCAGGTTTTTCCTGTTTGTCACCGGAGGAATGGAGGTGTCGGGCATATCGATAATCGTGGTGATGCCGCCTGAAGCCGCCGAGCAGCTTCCCCTGTAGAAATCCTCCCTGTCCGTATAGCCTGGATCGTCGAAATGAACATGCGGGTCGATTCCTCCCGGCAGGACGAGCAACCCCTGGGCATCGATAATCTCATCATCACCGGTATCCTTTCGGGCTTCAGCAACATTCCCAATCCCGGCTATTTTTTCACCCTCTACCAGGATGTCCACCTTCTGGAAATCCGCTGCACCTGGAAGGGCAACCTTCCCATTCCTAATGATCAAGGGCTCCCTCCTCCCGTAATCTTTTCCACACCCGTTCTGGCGTCATGGGAAGCTCAAACATCCGTACGCCGACCGCATCGAAAATGGCGTTCGCAATGGCAGGAGCAGGCCCGTTCATGGCAACCTCGCCCACCGACTTGGCACCGAATGGTCCTGTCTCCTCATGGGAGGGGATTAAAAGTGTCTCCATCTCCGGGACATCCGCAGCCGTGTATATCTTGTAATCCCAGAACCGCGGGTTGCGCATAGCACCCCGGGAATCGAACAGATACTCCTCGCAGAGTGCCAGGCCGATGCCGTTGAGTGCCGCTCCTTCAACCTGTCCCTCGGCGAGCATGGGATTTATCGGCTGCCCGCAGTCAACGGCAGACACAAGCTTCACCACCTTCACCCTGCCGGTGCGCTTGTCCACCTCCACCTCGGCAAACTGGGCTATGAAGGGAGGCGGCGACAGGTCGGTGGTCTGCGATGCAGCGGCCTGTATCTGAAACTGATCCCTGATGTAGAGGCTGCTCTCACATATCTCCCTATAGGTCACCTCGCTTCCCGTCGACCGGTCTGTAACCGACCCGTCTTCAAGTCTGAGGTTCCGCCTGTCTGCCTCAAGCAGGAGCGCGCCTCGTTCAAGGATCTGTTCCTCTATTTCACGGGCACACTTCTCCACGGCGGCGCCTGAGAGATAGGTGGTCGAGGAGGCATAGGCTCCGGTATCAAAGGGAGTGTGGTCTGTGTCGGAGGAGTAGACGATGATCTTTTCAACCGGCACCCTCAACACTTCAGCAGCGATCTGCGCGAGAATGGTGTCTGATCCTGTGCCGATATCCGTTGCTCCCACGGCCAGATTGAATGAACCGTCCTCATTCATCTTCATATAGGCACTCGCCATGTCTATTCGCGGAATGGCAGAGCCCTGCATTGACACGGCAGCACCCACGCCCCGCACCAGATCCGCTCCCGTCTCAGCATGCCTATCCCGTTTTTGATACCAGCCGATTGCCTCGGCACCCCGATCTATACACTCGTCAAGCCTGCACGAGCCAACGGATTGGGCCACGCCCTTCTTACCCTCGCCGAGGGCCTCGAACACCCGTGAAGTCTCCCCCTCTTGAATATGCCAGGCTTTTATGTATTCGAGCACATCCTGACCGGTCTTCCGGGCGATCATGTCGATCTGCTGATTGAAGGCGAAGTATCCCTGCGTTGCACCGTAACCCCGGTATGCCCCGCCCATGGGAAGGTTTGTGTACACCGACCGCCCGTGAAAGGTCATGTTCTCTATCTTGTTAAACATGGGAAGGGTCTTTGAGCCCAGGTTTGAAAGCACTGTCAGTGCATGAGGAGCATAGGCACCGGCGTTGAGCAGTCCGTCCATCTCCATCGTGGTGATGCGGCCGTCATGCATGACACCGGTTTTCAGTCTTACCCGTATGGGATGCATGGTGCGTGCTGTTACAAATACCTCCCTGCGTGACAGGACTATCTTTGCCGCCCTTCGGTTCCGCCAGGCAACGAGGGCGACGAGAGGCTCGAGAAACACCTCCTGTTTTCCCCCGAAGCCGCCGCCTATCCTTGGCTTGACGACACGTATTCTGGCAATGGGTATGTCGGTCAGCCGTGAAACGATTCTACGGGCGTGAAAGGGCACCTGCGTGGAGGTGATGATAACGAGGCGACCCCGCTCATCGAAACCGGCCTGCACCGCATGGGGCTCAATGGCACAGTGAGATATGTACTGCGTGTGATAGATGTGCTCTTCGATGAAGTCCGCTTCGCTGAATCCTCTATCCAGGTCCCCGAACTCCATGAGCACCTCCGCGGCGAGGTTCTCCTCAGGCTGGTAGACCACCGGTATCTTCGCGTGCTCGTCATCCCTGTGAAGCCGTGGGGAGGAGGCATCGCGGGCGTGCTCTACATCAAAGAGGGGATCGAGGGGTTTGTACTCGATCTGTATCTTCCCGAGGGCTTCACGGGCAGCTTCGAGGGTCTCGGCAGCTACGAGTGCAACACGATCTCCGACGAAACGCACCACCCGGTCGAATAGCACCCTGTCGTAGGGCGAAGGTTCGGGGTAACCCTGTCCGGCTGTTGTGTGCAGCACCCGCGGCACGTTGCCATGGTGGAGTATGTCGACCACGCCATCCACCTTCTCCGCAGCCGCGGTATGGATTTTCCTGATTTCTGCATGTGCCTCGGTGGAGTAGAGAAGGACCGTGTGCAGCGGGTTCCCGGTATCAAAGTCATCGGTGAACCTCTCCTCACCAACTGCAAGGGCGAGGGAGTCTATTTTTTCGACAGATTTACCAACATTCATAAAGTCAGACATGCCCACGCATCCTCCTCGCTGCCAGATCGACCGCCTCGACAATCTTCACGTAGCCTGTGCATCGGCACAGGTTGCCGTCCAGAGCCTCGCGAATTTCCATTTCACTGGGATCGGCATTCTTCTGGAGCAGTGCGTATGCCGCAAGCACCATGCCAGGCGTGCAGAAACCGCACTGTACCGCCCCTGCATCCACAAAGGCTCTCTGAATCGGATGCGGTTCATGCAGGTTGCCGAGCCCTTTGATGGTCACAATCTCAGCATCTTGAGCCGTTGCGGCGAGCACCTGACAGGAATTGACCAGCTTTCCATCCAGCAGCACGACACATGCACCGCACTGCCCCTCGTTACACCCCTCCTTCACCTCCGTGTGGCTGTGAGAACGCAGGACACTCAGGAGTGTCTCATCGGCATGGAAGCTCGCTTCCACGGATACACCGTTGACATTGAATACGCCCTTCATTGCTGTCTCCCCATGAGTCCGGCAATTCCCCGCTCAACCTGCACGCTTACCAGATACTTCAGGTAGTCTGGGCTCATGAAATTCTTTGCTGCAAACCCTACATCCACCGCCTCAACAACTTCTCTGGGATCAACACTGTCTAGCTCCACTCCGGACAGCGCTTCCTCGACCTGCGCCAGCCGCCTGTATCTGCCCGTGCAGCCGGTAACCAGGGCACGAAGCTCCGCAATTCTGCCGCCCTTTTTTCTGCACAAAAGGGTGAGCGTAAAGGCGGGGTGATCTGCAAAGGTACGGGTCTCCCGATAATAGAATGACGCCCACGAATCCATCCTGAACCGCAGGCCTGTGATAAGCGTCCCTTTTCGCAGCTCCTTTTCATCCACATAACGCACAACAGGGAATAGACCCGGATTTGTACCAGTCAGCTCGACCTCGGCGCCAAGGGCAATCAGCGGGCCCACGAGATCGGACCAGACGGGAAACAGTGAAGTGCTTCCTCCCAGGGTGATGCGGTTTCGAAGCGGCGTCGACGCGGCAGACCCGAGCGCCTTCGCAAGTATGCATTCCCTGTCGAGACTCCCGAGATATGCAGCAGCATCGGCAAAGGTGGTACATCCCCCGATCTCCACCATATCCCCCCTCTTCCGGTGATACCGAAGGGGGAGGCGCGAAAGATCAACGAGGCCCCTGGTTTTCTTCAAATTCCCCCGGAGAATGCCCGTGCCGCCGCCGTGGGGGATGACCCCGTCCCTGCCGATGAGTTCAACAGCCTCCTCAATGGTGTCGGGGAAAAACCACTGCAGTTCTGACATGCCTCTTCCTCTGTACATGCGTAATGTAATTTCTATATTACCGCGCCTGAATTATATATTCAAGGGATCATGTTTACTGATGGCTGGTATGAGGTGTCCCCGGTAGCTTGTAATTAATTTAGCTATTACCATTATTGTGCATTATCCTGTTATTACGTGAGCTGTCACCTTTTTTATATTATTGTGTGGGGATACAATAGTGAGGATTCAATGAATATCATCATACACTATCCGGCAGCAATGCGCATTGACAGCGTAAAGAGTGGGAGCAGCATGGATATACCCCAAGGAACGAACATCGAAGCCCTGCTGAAGAGCTGCAATGTTAAAAAGGAGCATATAAAATACATCCTCGCCTATGTGAACAGTGAAAAGAGGGGCATGTCCCACATACTCCGCCACAATGACGAGCTCAAGCTGTATCTTCCCATAGGCGGCGGCTGACATCAGCTCCTTCTAAGTCTCCTCTTCCACCTTAAAGTCCTCGAATGTTGCAGTAACTCCTTGACCGGTCGGCGAGGCGATCATCAGACCAACATCCAATGCGGGAGTGTCCGTGAGGTATGCGTGCCGATAGAGGACATAGCCTGTTCCGTCCATCGAGTAATATACCTCGAACGCAGAACCGCGCCGTCTGACACGAACAAACACAGGGTTTCTATGGGGAAGCGCTATTATGGACCAGTCTGACCACTCCCTGGTTACCACGGCACTGACATTCCATATGCCCTCCACATACTCTATGCCGCACTTCATCCAGCACAACTCATCGAGGCGCACCATCAACCCCGACTGGTCGTAGAGCTCATGATAATCGCCTGTCAGCCTGACCTCCGCGGTAAAATCACCTCTTGCTCCTCGATAATAGAAATGGCCGTTGTCATGTATCTCTCCGCAGTGAGTCCGGCGCCAGAAATCGGTGTGCGGGTCAGCGGTAAGAGTTATGGTTTCGTCCTCATGTTTCCAACTGGATGGTTCATTGAGCCATTCCATAGTATACAGGTCCTTTCTAGGCACCAATCCTTTTCCGGCCGTTCATGTAGGGAACGAGCACTTCTGGAATGATGATGGAGCCGTCCTCCTGCTGAAAGTTCTCCATGATGGCAATGATGAGCCGGGGCGATGCAACGGCCGTGTTGTTGAGGGTGAAGGGGACAGCATTCTTTCCATCCCTCTTCTTGTAGCGGATCTTTGAGCGTCGTGTCTGATAGTCGGCGAAGGAGGAGCAGGAGTGGGTCTCACCCCAGCCGCCGCGGCCGGGCATCCAGCACTCTATATCGTGCTTCTTCACCTGACCCATGCCCATCTCGCCGGTGCACACCTCAACGACATGGTAGGGTATGCCGAAATTCTGCACGATCTGCTCTGAGTTCGAGAGTATCTCATCATGTATCTTCAGCATCTCGTCCCAATCATCGCGGCAGATGATCACCTGCTCGACCTTCTGGAACTGATGCACCCGGTAGAGGCCGCGTACGTCTTTACCGTAGCTTCCCGCCTCGCGGCGAAAGCAGGTGGAGATCCCCGCGTACTTGAGCGGAAGTTCATCCTCAGAGAGGATTTCATCGTAGTGATAACTCACGAGGGTCACCTCGGAGGTACCGATGAGGTAGAGCTCATCGCGCTCGATCGC
The DNA here is from genome assembly GCA_965603595.1 of uncultured bacterium. Taxonomy (GTDB): domain Bacteria; phylum Spirochaetota; class B62-G9; order B62-G9; family DRHN01; genus JAGLSF01. The sequence continues at coordinate 9,378 of CBFDDP010000031.1, read as the reverse complement.
GTAGGACTCCTCTCTTCCCGTGGGGAAATAGCCGGTCCCCACCATGGCCTCCTCACGCACGAATAAGGGAGTAATGAAGGGCGTGAACCCCCGTTCGGTGAGAAAATCCAGAGCGTAGCGCATGATGGCATTCTCGAGGAGCACGGCCTCGTTCTTTAAAAAGTAGCAGCGGCTGCCGGAGACCTTGGCGCCACGCTCCACGTCAAAGAGGTCGTGCTGCAGACCCAGGTCCAGGTGGTCCTTCGGTTCAAAGGAGAACTTTGGGGAATCGCCGACCCTGCGGATCTCCACATTGTCACTTTCATCCTTTCCTTCTGGAACATCGTCCATGGGCGGGCTCGGCACCAGGAGGAGCAGCTCGTTTCGGCGCTCGTCGATATCGTGCATGCGGCCCTCGTCCTCCTTAATGGCCCGCGAGAAATCCTTGAGCTCAGCCTGAAGGGTCTTTCGCTCCGCTTCAGAGGCGGATTTCATGGCGCCAGATTTATCGCCGAGCTCCCTTCGCCGGGAATCAACCGATGCCTGTATTGAGCGGCGCGTTTCATCGAGCTTCAGTATGGAATCGATGTCCACCTTAAAGTGTTTCTTTCGTGCGCCTTCTTTGAAGTAATCAGGATTTTCCCGCAGTTTTTTGATGTCGATCATCTATCCCCTTTTCCCCTCTTGACCAGGATTTCATCCCCCGCCACAGTGCCGTAATGTTTTCCCGCATTACCGCTATTAACGGCAATCTCCAGTGTATTTCTCGAGCTTATGAGTGCAGCAGGCGTTCCTGCCTCCACATCGGCATAGGTTTTCACGATCCTGCCCACATGTATCAGTTTATTTTTTATCTTGATGAATACCTCACCGTCCGTGCCAAGGAGGTGGCGGTGGATATTGGAAATAATGTTCCCGAAACGATCGATGTACATGACCCGGCCGATAACACTCCCCTCTTCCACAACTGGTTCGGGAAGCCTAAGCTCCATGATCCCCTCTCTCGGCCTTCCCACATTGGAGACAGGAAACCCTGAGCTGAGATAGGCCGTCAGTGGCGCAAACAGATCGCGGCCGTGAAAGGTGCTGCTCGTCCCGCTTTCCAGGATGCGCGACACCACTCCATTGCCGAAAAATCGGCTGCGGAGTTCTCCATACAGCCTGTCAGCATCGAGTGTAAAGATGGCCTCCACACCGTCGCCATGTACAGCAGCGTAGAGCACACCATTGTCCGGCCCGATGAATGTGTAGCGAGTTGTCTGTACGATGATTATGTCACGCCCGGTCCCCACACCCGGGTCGACCACCACGAGGTGCAGGGCGTGGTCCGCAAAGTACCGGTAGGAACCTGTCAACAGGAATGACGCCTGGAGCACATTTCCCTGTTCCACGTCATGGGTTATGTCAATGATTCGTGTATCAGGAGAAATCGCGTCTACGACACCCTTGACTTCACCCACGTAGGGATCGGAAATACCGAAATCTGTGGTAAAGGTTACTAAATTCACGCCCCTAATATAGCAAGCGGTGAAAATGAAAATCAAACACTAAATGGAATGGAGATTATTGGGTTTACCGGCTGATCGCTTCCCTGTTATTTTGAAGGGGGATGGGAAGGATTAGATGAGCGACAACAGAATCAAGGAAAAGACACCCATTCATCTGTACATGCCGGAGGGAACACTCCCGGAGACACCTGTATGGTGGCTTGAAGACCTTCGGGGTAAGGGGGTCGATGCGCTGTGGATCGAAATAAGGGAAAAGGGTAAAATCATTGCCAGCCCGGATACTGCCGGTAACGGAGAGACTGGCAGGATTCATGGTTTGCCCGTCATATACCGTCCCCTGACTGAATCGGCGCTGGAGAGGGCAATAGGTCTCTCCTCGGCAGGCGTTGCAGTTGACCCCCGCTGGGTAGACCATCTAATCGAGCATGCGGGCACAGGAAAAAAGCGGCATCTTCCCCTGTACCTCACCTCTCAACCCCAGTCACCAGGGTTTTTGAAAGATGAGCTCGAGATCCTTGCCCTCTCGGTTGAAAAGCTCAGAAGCGCAGGCCTTGTGAACCTCTTCAGTCACATACCCGTTGCTCACAGCACCGCTCTTTACAACGCCTATGGCTTTCTGAAGCGAGACCTCGAGGTACAGACGATCGTGGGCATAACTCCCCATGGAGAAGAGCGGGACCTGCTGTTTCAGGGTGCTCTGCACATCGGAAGTCTTTTTTACGAGGGCTTCGCTGATGCGGTTGTGCTGATACCCCGCAACCGTACTCTCCTTGACCGGCATGAGGCCATGGGGCTTCTGGGTATTGCGAAGCGGACACTGGCGACCATCGGCCGCTACCCCCTCGGGTACTCCGTCATCTCCTGTCCCATGTGCGGCCGCTGCGAGATAGACATTCCCGGCATGACCGAACAGGTGGAGCGGCTGATGCAGTCTATAGAAATCGAGTATCGTGAAAAGGGTATATCACTGGAGAATACGGGTGGTATCACCGTTGCAGTCATGGGGTGCAATGTAAACGGCCCCGGTGAGGCAAAGGGCGCCGACATCGGTATTGCAGGCGGCAGGGGCGGTTCGGGAACCATCTTTCTGAAGGGAAGGGCCCACGTTACCCTGCCCGAAAAAGACCTGCTTGATGAGTTTTCGAAGCTTGTGCGGGACCTCATAGATGAGAAAATAGATACCCGCTGAACTCCCGACGTTCAGGCACACAAATCACCGTTCGGGGGTACACAAGCTACCCATTCCTTCCGGGACCTCACCCTCTTTCTGTACGGTGCACTTGCCGCCCACAGCCTGTTCCTTTCTCTGAACATCATACAGGTGCAGGGCACGTGAAAAACCCCTGCTCATTCGAGGCCAATGCTGCTGAAAAACTTCCCCGAGACCTGGTCAAAACGTTCTTCCATTGCCCTCATCCCTGTCTCGACATCGTCACTGGCAGGTGCAGTCAGGGCGAAGTAGAATTTGATCTTCGGTTCCGTGCCTGAGGGGCGGGCCGATATCTTGATGCTGTCCGTGTAAAACTGGAGCACGTTCGATTCGGGCAGTCCGGTAAGTGGTTCCACCTCACCATCGAGGGGGTAATACACCTTCTGCTTTAAATAGTCCTTGATGCGGTTGACCCGTTCACCGCCGACCGATTCGGGGGGCCTGGTGCGGAGGTCCTTCATCAGCTTCTGAATCTTCTCGGCTCCCTCTGCTCCCTTGAGCATGAAGGAGCGCTGAAATTCCTGGAACAACCCATAGGTTCTCAAAAGCGCATTAAGCATATGGAGTACTGAACCGTGCTGCGCAATGGCGTACTTCACCATGAGCAGGGCGAGCAGCGAACCGATCACACCGTCCTTGTCCCGTACGAAGGTGCCAGCCAGGTACCCGTAGCTCTCTTCGAAGCCATAAATGAAGTTGCCCGCACCCTTGCTCTCAAACTCTCGCTCGAGCATGGCAATAAACTTGAACCCGGTGAGCACTTCCCATACCGTGATTCCAAACTCCTTTGCTATTTCATGCACCATTTCCGTAGAAACGATGGTTGAAATGATGGCTGGTTTTTCAGGCATGAGTCCAGACTGTGTGTAGGAATGAGCGATCATATAGGCAAGCAGGCAGCCGATCTGGTTTCCCGTGATAGTCACAAATTTTCCGGATGCATCCGGCACCGCGAGGCCCATACGATCGCAGTCAGGATCTGTGGCAATCACGAGATCAGCTCCCTCTTTCTCTGCAAGCTGTATTGCCCGGGTGAGCGCAACAGGGTCTTCGGGATTGGGCGATGGTGTGGTGGTAAAATTACCGTCAGGTTCGCTCTGCTTCGGCTCGCAGAGTACCTCTATACCCCGTACCCCTTTCAGTGCATCCGGAACAAGGGTGATGCCTGTTCCGTGCAGGGGAGTGTACACCGCCTTGATATTTCGATCAAGCCCCGCAGAGTCCTCCGCTATACCCTTCTCCACTCCCTGCTGTAAGGCCCGAACCTGTTCCATATAGATTGATTCCACCCTGTTCCCTTCAAGCACTTGTATGAGCCCATCCTCTTTACCCTTTTCGAATTCGATTCGTTTAATGCCCGTTTCCATATCCACGCGGCCTACGTGGTTCACGATCATTTTGTCCTCGGGGGAGACCACCTGGCCGCCGTCAGACCCGTAGACCTTGTAGCCGTTGTACTCTCTGGGATTGTGGCTCGCGGTGAGCACAATACCCGCATCGCAGCCAAGATGGCGGACCGTGAAGGAGAGAAGCGGGGTGGGCCGCAGCTCCGGATAGATGTATACTCTGATCCCATTTGCTGCGAGTATCGAGGCGGCCTCTTCGGCAAACCGCTTTGAGTTGTTCCGGGAATCATAGGCAATGGCAACGCTCATGGGATCCTTTCCTTTAGACTGCGCCAGGAGGAACCCGGCAAGCCCCTGTGTTGCGCGTCCCACGGTGTAGATGTTCATGCGGTTGATGCCTGCACCCATGATGCCCCGCATGCCGCCCGTACCAAACTCGAGGGTCTTGTAGAACCGGTCAACAAGCTCCTTTTCGTTCCCCTGTTCGATGAGCCCTGCTATCTCCTGCTGCGTGAGCTCATCGAAGGGTTCACGCGTCCATTCCTTCGCCCTTGTCAATATCTCACTGTCCATGGTGTCAACCCCTTTACCCTTAGAGCATCTCTTTTCATCTGTGACTATAGTACGAAGCAAAGGGTAAATCAAGCTGGTTTGGTTCTTCTCATCAGGCACCTGGTATAAACAGAGGTGCCAGAGGTACCCGTGCAGCTGCACTGCTTCATCAGTGATTGACAAATGGAGGCAGGAATGTTAGATTAGCAAAAATTTCTCATTGAGGGAGCGCCATGAAGGCTGAAGAATTGAAGTATACGAAGGATCATGTCTGGATACATGCCGACGGCGACACAGCGACCATTGGTATCTCTGACTACGCGCAGCAGGAGCTGGGTGACATCGTATTCGTCGAGTTGCCTGAAACCGGAAAGAAAGTTGCCAAGGAAGACACGTTTGGAACCATCGAATCGGTCAAATCAGTTTCCGATCTCATCTCTCCACTGAGCGGTGACATCACCGAGATCAACACGGTGCTCGAAGACACACCTGAAACCATCAACAGCGATCCCTTTGGTGAGGGCTGGATCGTCAAGATGAAGATGGACAACAGCGGCGAGCTCGATTCTCTGATGGGCCATACAGCCTATGCGAAGTTCCTCGAGGAAGAAGCATAGGATCCCTACCGGCACCTGCTCATCCAACTCGGAAACCAAGAGAAGCTTAAATTAGAAGGTGATGTTTTCCTCAAGTCTCTCAATCTCACCCTTCAACGTACGTGCCTTTTCATAATCCTCGAGGAATATGGCGAGAAATTTCTGCCTGTAGAGGTCGACGAGCTGGTCAATATACATATCCGGCTGGTCTATGATACTGATGATACCGGTCAGATCGAACCCCTTCATCTCGTTGTCGAAGTAGTGCTGGATTTCACGGAGCTTTCCAATTTCCTCCCCGACGTGCTCCTGCTCTCCCCCCTTCCGCACCATTTTACGCACACCCCGCATGATCGAGTCAGCCTGATTGATAAGCTGGGGAAGACTCATCATGCTCACGTTCACGTTTTTCTTTTCCTTGTAGGCGAGCAGATACTGCTGCAGGACGCCATTGTACTTCTTGATCTGCTTCTTGTAGAACTTGTAGATGTCCTTTACCTCGTCGGGAACTTTGATATCCTCACCCCTGATGAGGTCGATGTTGTTGTTCCGGGCGAGGGCGAGAAGCTCTTCATGGTTCTCGATGAGAACGGGAGGGAAATTCACCATGAGGGTCTCATTCTTATACTGGAGTGGAGAAATCACGAAGTTGGACGCAACAATCTCCGCGTTTTCCAGGACCTCTGTATTTCCCTCCAGTCGCCAGAAAATGATGGCGTTACCTGTGGGGTTATCACTGTCACCGTATTCGAACTTCATCCTGAATTTAAAGTAATCACACACACACAACAGAGCAAGGGGTTTGTGACCCATGCGGACAACGATGATACATGGGCTCCTTCGACTAGTTTTCAGGATTACTGCTGTCCATGATCTGATCGTAGGCATTCTGTATGTCGGTGAATTTGCGGGTCGCGAGCTCGATAAACTCCTCGCCGAGATGAGACACCTTGTCGGGGTGATACTTTGCCGCAAGTTCCCGGTAGGCTTGCTGAACCTCCTCGCGGGAACTGCCCGGCTGCACACCGAGTACATCATAAGGATTGCGCTCTTCGGAAAGGGGTTGTGCACTCCTCTGAGAGTTTCCTCCGTCCCTGTCGACAAAGGTCCGCCGGACCATCATGTAGTCGTACTCCTCGATTCCCAGGCTGCAGGCTGCCTGCCCAATAAAATTGTCCTCAGTGGGATTGAGCCTATGATCTGAGAGAGCAACTTCGAAGCAGAGACGGACGAGGAAAAGGCGCTCTTCGTACACGGTCCTCGCCTTAATGTCTGAACAGGTCTCCCCGAGATTTACATCACGCTCAACCGCTGCACCGATGATACGGTCGATGACGAACATCTGAGCGTCGCCATAGCCGAGCTGCTGCCGGAAGAATGCCCGGATGGTGTCCGCCTCACCCTTCGTCGCCTCACCGTCTGAGCGTGCGGTTCCTACAAGCAGGTATACGAGGCTTGTGATAAAGGTAAGGTTTTCGTTGGACTGGTTGACCGCCACACCGTAGGGCCCCCTGGAGCCGCCTGTAGTGGATGATCCATCATCGGATACATCGACGAGATGTCCGATCGCTGTTCCAAGCAGCGCTCCGATAGGACCCCCGAAGGAGAAACCGAGGGCAGCACCGAAAAGCTTTCCCCTGTTGCGTCTCATGGCTGCACCAAAACCCTCACAGTGAAATCTTGAAAAGTTACTGAAGAATTATGACAAGGGAGGAAATAGCTGATTCCTCTGTTACTTTTTCTCCTTGAGTTTATCGATACTGGTCTGTACAAACCGCTTCACCACCTGACGGTTTCTCGGTTCAGGGTCGTAGAACTCAATAGCATACCCCTTCTCCTCACTGCCATGGCGAACCACCTTACCCTTGAGCGTAACCTCTTTTTCATCAAGGCTGAACTTCACCTCTATGTTTGTTCCCTCCTTGATCTTCAGTTCATCAGTCTTGTAATCGATGGTGATATACATGCCGCCCTCACTCAGGTCGACGAGGCTCGAAGGGACAACACCGGTGACATCGGGAACGAACTTCGCCTTCTCAATGCCCATTTTCAAGAGGCCACTGAGAGACATGAGATCCGATATGTCTTCAGCCGTTATACGCGACCCCTCCTCCTTGCGCACCGCCCTGACCATACCGATAACCTCCTCCTTGGAGAATATGGGAACGAGCACCAAAGACGCGTACCCCATCTGGAGTTTTTCGCGCACAATGTCCTTGAGCTTCTCAATAACCTTCTCCTTGGAGACGCCCTCGAGGCGCATGTCGTTCACGTAATAGGAATAGCTCACAATCTTGTCGGAGGGTATGATGCGGGTAAATGACTGTATCTTTTTACAGTCATCCACATAGAGTACCTTGCCGGTCTTTCGCAGGATCTGATGATCCCGCATGTCTATATTGTCCTTATTGAAGAGAATGATCTCGGCATGGGGTGAGATCTTCTTGATCTCCGCTCCCACCAGCACAAATATCTTTTTAATATCCACACTTTCGCGCTGTACCTCCCAGTACAGCTTCGAATACTTGACTGGAATATCCTTTGAGGATATTTCCCCGATCTTCTTTTCAGGGTACTGCTTGTACACCAAGTTCGCCGCGATGCGGTGGCCCAGCTTTATGCGCGGATACCGGCGTTTGCTCCTGCTTTCGAGGGTGCCGGGGTACTCCAGGGCAAGGGCAGTTGCATCCTGATGCACTATTTTGCACTTCCCGAAGAGCTCCACGCCTGAGAAGACGAAGTTGAGGTAGACTGTATCAAGCTCCTCAGTCTGATAATCCACAAAAGAATCAGTTATCTTCACGACGAACACATCCTGTGTCGTGTCAACGATTTTCGCCACCTCGATGTAGTACGGGATGTGTACCTCGACCTCCCTGCCGTCGAGCCGGAGTATACCGATTATGCGGCGTATGCGTTCGGGATTCGTGATCTCCTTTGAACGTACGTCTGCCACGATAGTTCACCTCGCAATACTCAGTATACCATCTTTTTTCAGATTCTCTAATAGAAAACACCACACTGAAGTCACAGACAAAAATCCCACAGCCGCTTTTTCAGGCTTGAGAGTGCATCAAGGGGAATTTGTGCATTGAGGAAAAGCGCCCTTGACATAGCCCCCTAGAGCTTCAGTTTCTTGAATTTCCGGGTTTGATTTTCGATTGCCGGCTCAGTGGCAAGCCGCTCAATACTTGAGGCTCCGAAGAATCCCACGACACCTTCCGTATGATCATAGATGTACTGGGCGTCTTCGGGTTCAGCAATGGGCCCGCCGTGACAGATAACCATAACATCCCCATTCACCCCTTTCGCGGTATCGTGAATAGCCTGCACCCGCTTCGAGGCTTCGTCAAGCGATACGGTGGTCTTTACACCAATGTCTCCCTTGTTCGTGGTGTTCATGTGCGCGACGATGACATCGGCCCCCGCCTCTGTCATCTTCACAGCCTCCTCCTCATCGAATACGTAGGGACAGGTGAGCATGTCAAGTTCATGGGCAACGTGTATCATATCGACCTCCAGCTGATAACTCATTCCTGTCTCTTCCAGTACGCGTCTGAAGTTCCCGTCAATCACGCCGACCGTGGGAAAGTTCTGCACACCGTCGAATCCCATACCTTTCAGTTTTTTCAGGAACACGGGCATGATGCGGAATGGGTCGGTTCCGCACACCCCTGCCAGTACAGGAGTGTCCTTCACAACGGGCAGAACCTCCCCCGCCATCTCCACAACTATAGCGTTGGCGTCCCCATAGGGCATGAGACCCGCTGCAGAGCCGCGCCCCGCCATTCGGTAGCGGCCTGAATTGTAGATGATGATCAGATCTGTGCCCCCTCGCTCGGCGAATTTGGCCGATATACCTGTACCTGCTCCACAACCGAGAAGCGGCCTCCCCTCGTTGAGTGTTTTCCTCAGTCTTATTAAAATTTCCTGTCTCTTCATAAAAGGCATGGGGTTTTCTCCCTTCACATATGAGCGTCTTTCACTTTCTCACTATTTAGGGCGAACAAAAAGATATAAAAGATATCACTTCGTTAGCGCTTCGCTAGTCGACTAATTTCATGGTAAAAGCTCATTTAATAAATTTGTTTATCTATCCCATAGAGTATATTTAAAACTCGAAGTTCGCCAACAAAATGCTCATTTGAACCAAATGTATGCTTCTTTTTGTTGATGTGTTGAAAACT
>CBFDDP010000030.1:0-26358 GCA_965603595.1 uncultured bacterium | reverse complement strand
GTGACAACAGGTTATCATCATGGCAGCGTAGAGGACAACTACTATGGACGGATACTGAAATCAAGACGCAGTCCCGACAGCATTATCGAGATAAAGGAGCATCGTGACATTCTGGCCATGGACGGGGATGCTTCATACACCGTCACCTTCAGGGGCGAGGAGGAGCGCTTCAGCCCCACTGAACTCCTAAACATTCGAGAGTTCAACGTCGGCATTTACGCAATCAAAATCGAAACACTGAAAAAACTCATCAGTCATATTGAGTCCGACAATGTACAGGGAGAATTATACGTGACCGACCTGATTAAGATATTCAATGACAGGGGACTCAAGGTTTGCTCTTCACGCATCTCTAACAATGATCTGGCCCTCTCCTTCAATGTAAAGAGTGTTCTCAAGAAGATGGACGCCACCTTCAGGACCATGGTCTATGAACGGCTGAAGGATATTATCACCATCGACGATCCCGATGATTTCTTCATCGCAGAAGAGGCCCTGGAGCGGATTTTTAAGCTTGACAGTGAATACCCTGCCCTCGATGTACAGCTCGGCAAGGGCGTGTCCATAGGGGAGAACGTACGGCTTGGTCGCGGTAACATCATTGAAAAGAATGCAACACTCAGGGGCAATCTTGTTCTCGGCAGTGGTGTTCATATTGGAGAAAATGTCAACATCTCCACTCATCCCGATCAGACCATGGTAATAGGCGATGCATGTCACATCTATCGGGGAAATGTGATTCAGGGCAACGTCAGGATCGGTAAAAACGTCAGAATTGAAACGGGGGTGCGGATTACCGGCAGTACGAACGACCCCGTCATCATTCACGACAACGTTGTGATCAAGGGCATGACCTATATTTACGGTTCTGTTATAGAAGACGATCTTCTCATTGAACACTCCATTTTAAAGAATCGTTATGTTGAAAAGGTGTTGAAAAAGGACGGAACCATTCAGCCCGTGAAATATATACTACCCCACCCGGAGGGCCTCGATTCAATCTCATTCATAAACAACTCAAAAAGATGATCCCTCTTCAAGACCTGAATCAGCTTATCGAAGAACTCAAGGGAACAACGGTTTATTTCAGAACGAAAAGAAAAGTCTGAGGTATATCTTGTTATCATTGTCCTGTTCCGGATCATAGCGGGAGAAGTAGCTTCCCTCCTGGCCGAAGAAGTACATTCCTCCCAGGTCCATTCGCACATGTGCATCCACGGCTGTGCTCACGTATGAATCAATGGCAGCACTGAAACTGTTCAGAAACATATAGGATTTGATGTCCAGAGAGACACGCGAGCCCACCCGCATCTCCTCCTCAAGAAACAGGATCAAATCAGAATCCTGTACGATGAACTCTGCGATAATAAATGCCGATGAAAAGTTTTGTCGTCCGCCGATGATCCCCTTCACCCTATCAGGTCCATCCTTATAAATCCACCAGCCCACCTCCATCCATCCATAGGTCCGCCTGCCTTCGGTTTTTCCTGTAAGGAAGAGCAGCAGGGGTGGATAACCTGCATGACGGATGAAACCGAGGCTTGACATGAACCCCGTCCTACTGATGAGCGAATGAAGCCCTATAAGTGCATCGTCCACAGAATCGAGCTGCTCCTCTTTCTGTGAAACCACGATCTGCTGCGCATAATTATCACCGCCAATGGACAGTGTCATGACCGGATTGGGCCGCATAATGTTTCGATAGAAGACATTTTCAGGGTAGCGGTCATCGTGGCGATTGAAAATGTCGACGACGCTCCAGGAATAACCGATGCGCCATGTTTCGGTGTAATAACCGAGCTGCAGATAGGAGTAGTCTGCCCCTCCGCGTACATAGGTCTCACCAATACTCACCTCATCGATAAGATCCACTGACGCAGCAGCCTCGACACCCTCGCCCTCATAGATGATACCGATGCTACCGTAGAGAGGATATCCAATCACCCACCGGTTTTCGTCAGCGTGATGCTGAAGTTCGAAGTTAACCTCCAGGTCAGCACGAAGCGCCGGTCCCTGACGTTCTCTCTCCTGCTGCGCCACAGCAGGAGAGCAAAATGCCAGAAGTATGACAATAAGGAAAAGAGGGGCGAGCATTCTGAACTCGTACAGTCTTTTCCCGTACATCGAACAATCCTCCCCCAATTGCCGTGGGCTATCTGCCAGAAAAATCCCCTGTCAGGCTTCGGAGCAGATCGAGATTCTCTCTGTCCATGTCCCGTCCATCCAGTTTTTTTGGTGTTTCCAGGATCTTCGGAATGAAAGCGAACCTCCTGTCTCTCATGATCATGGAAAAGGCCCCGACCCCAATCTCACCCCTGCCGATGTGCATGTGACGGTCTATCCGTGCACCGAATGCACCCTTTGAGTCGTTCAGGTGAAGCGCTTTCACGTATTTTAACCCCACGATCCTGTCGAACTCGCGTATGGTACGACGCAGTGCTCTCCTCGTTCGTATGTCATACCCTGCACTGAAAATGTGACAGGTATCTATGCACGCCCCGATTCTCCTGTCGCGCACTCCTCCAATGATATCACGTATATGCTCAAATCGATAGCCTATACCGGTTCCCTGTCCGGCTGTTGTCTCGATGAGCAACACGGTATCGCCGAAGTACTGACCTAATACCCTTTCAATGTGCGAGACAGCCCTTTCAATGCCGGTCCCCTCACCTGCACCTCCATGGGAACCCGGATGCACGATAAGAAAGGGAATACCCAGATCAGCGCAGCGGTTCAACTCATCGAGCATCGTTTCGGTAGAAAGCTTCACCAGGTTCGCACTGCTCTCCCCGTCAGCTGCCAGATTCACCAGGTAGGAACCGTGCGCCAACACCGACCGGATCCCTGCATGGCCCTGCGCCGATTCCCTGAAACGGTGTATCTGTTCTTCAGACAGAGGGCTGGTCTGCCACTGGCGCTGGTTTCGGGTGAAGATCTGTACTGCAGTACAGCCCACATCAATACCCCGCTCAAAGGCCCTGTACAAACCGCCAGATACGGACACATGGCATCCAAGCAGGGGTGAGATCTTCGACGACACGGTATGTGCATGCGCTCCCTAATTAGTTGCTGGTGCTGTCTCCTGCGAAGCAGGCTTAATTTACATTTGATAAATAAGTTCACCAGGATAATGGAATAGATATATATAATAAAAAGTTAGAAACTAATGATTGAACTGGTGGATAATTCGTAAGAATTATTCACCAGGAACTAATCAGAATAGTGTGGGGATCGGTACTCAGTACTTTTCAGGAAGGCTTCAAACTTTTCAGCTTTCCATGGCCTTCAATCGTTCACGAGACTCCTCGCGGAATATACTCCCAGGATACTCCCTGAGAATTCTTTGATAACACTCCTTTTCATCAAGCAGGTCCTGAATACCATGCTCATTGATAAGATTGGCCATTTCCCATAGTGCGTCATCGGCCCGCTGGCTTTCTGGGTATGTGAAGTAAATGATCTCCAGAAGCTTGATCGATACCAGGCGGGCCTGGTCCTGTACCTGCGGACTCTCTGTCTCGTAATTCCGGTATATCTCGCTGAGGCTGTAGTAGTACTCAACGATCAACTCATCATCACTCTGCACACGAGGACTGAATATCTCCTTTGTAATCACATACAGTTTAGAGTAGGCCAGGCTGTATATACGCTCAGGAAGGAATTCTGAGTATACAAGATTCTCGAGGTTCACATCACCTTCACCTGTGATAACCACCTCGGACACCACGTCGAAACGGTGGGGCTTCGGAAAATCCCTGTACTCCCGAATTGCTAATTTTCCCTTGAAACCGAACCCCTCGAGCGATTCGATGTATGCAATAGCTTCCTGGCGGGACGTGAAAAAGGGTGACTCCAGTACCACTGTTTCCTCGTCGGATGCGATAAGAAGGAAGTTTGGCAGTCCATAATCGGTGAGCTCCCGCTTTATCTCTATTATGTGGGGGAGAGGGTCTATCATGGTGTCCGCAATACGCACACCGTAACCCCGCCTGTATGGGGGCTCTGCAAAGCTGTAGTGCATGGACAGGACATGCTCATCCATGGAATACTCCACCACGACCTCAGCCCAATCCTCCAGGAAAATCACATATTCAGAAACATGGGAATTCAGAAAGGGGTTGCGCACAACTCCCCGGACATTCAGGTTTTTGAAAAACCGGTATACCGTTTCACTGCTTACCACGCCGTACAGCAGCAGAACTATTCGCGGCGGACAGTTTTCAATGACCAGATCGTATTTGAGGTCACGCTCCGCAAGTGCTTCAGGTTGCCCCGCTTTCAGCATGAAGAGGAGACGGTTCTCATCTTTCAGCAGCCGTATTCCCGCAAGTTCCGCATCGTGTATGAGGGTTTCGTCTTCGAGAAAGGAGAGATCCTGGGCAGCACTCCCCTCTCCGAGCGAAGAACCGAGGGGCAGAAACTCCTCGCTCGAAGTATACATCTCATCCTTCTCGGCATGGAGCACACCTATAAAAAACAGCTGTATCAGCATGAGAAAAAACAGCAGCCTGCATACCTGTGATCGTTTTTGTATCGGTTTCATCATCCACAGCCTAACCGGCCTTCCTCTCCTTGAAAAGGCCGTGCAAGCGGTGAAAAATATACGAGAGGTTCTGTATCTCTTCCTCATCTAGAAGCGCCCTGCCGAATACCTTTCTGAAGAGAGAAATCACATAGCGTGAAGATCCTTTTGAAAAAAAGCCAATGTCGGTAAACACGCTTTCAATGTAGTCGAGCAGTCCCTCCATCTCGGCATTGGCCACCGGGCGTGGAAGGTAGGGCTCCTTATAAACCATGGCGTTTATATACAGTTTGTAACAGACCACGGCAACCGCATGGGAAAGGTTCAGGGAGGGGAAGCTCTCACTGGCAGGTATACTAATGAGTATATTGCACAGGTCGGTTTCGCGGTTGGTCAGACCATCCTTCTCTCTCCCGAACAGAATTGCCACCTTTCCAGCCGCTGAGACGGGAAACACCTTTTCGGGAAGCTCCTCAACACTGCAAAAAATCCGCCGAAGTTTCCCGGCACGGCGGGTTGTACCAACGACCAGATTCGTGTCACTGATGGCCTGCTCGAGAGTGTCAAAGACCAGGGCCTGCTCCAGGAGATCGCGAGCACCCACCGCTGCCCTGTACGCCTCGTCATTGTGGAAATCCACCGGATTGACCAGTGCGAGTTCGCCAAGCCCCATATTCTTCATGATGCGCGCCACGGAACCGATGTTGAAGGAGCCCTCGGGCTCCACCAGCGTTATGCGTATGTTGCCTATATCCAGTGCCATTGGCATTGCTGACCTCATCACTCTATAAAAAAAACACCATTTTCAGATCATATGGTGTATAATCATGGCCTATATGGAATACATTAAGAAATACCTGTACGGTTTACTCACCATTATAGCCGTTATTCTCCTGTCTGTCACCCCTTTATTCCCTGACCAACTCTACGACCTCTGCTATTTCGGTGAGCCCATGAAAAACGGTGAATTCCTCTTTGTCCGTTATCGAAATGCTCTCCTCGAGCCCATTCTGAGAACCTACGAAATGTATGTCTTCAATCCCTCGACCGGGAAAATCACCTTCCTACAGCAGTACGGTGAAAAGAGCTATCTCCTTCCGGTCGTGTCTCCTGACCGGAGTTCCGTTACCTATCACTCACTGATCGAAGGGAATGATTTCCTGGTAACAAGAAACATCATTAGAGGGAAGAGCACACGGCTTCGTTTCGACACATCGGGTTATTTCCTCTACAATGCACTGCACTATGACAATGAGACGGTTGCTTCGGTGTTACGCCGCGGTGTCGACCGTCAGGCTATCTACATCATCTTCAATGATCTTGGTACCATCAAGCGATTACACAACGGCCGCAATTTCAGGGAGGTGGGATTCCTGTACAATCGAAGCGTCTATTACGTCGACCGTATCGGCGACCGTCTGAGTCTTGGTGTGGTGCGCAGTGATGGCCAGGGGCGAACCGTTGTTGCGGAGAACATTGAATATGTAAGGAAGGCACCCAATGGGGAAGCAATACTCTACTCAATCGATACCGATCTGTTCCTCTATCGGGCCTACAATAACGAGAGTATCAAGCTCACCGAACACTTCTCACCGGATGAGGGCCTTCCACTCATTGCCGATGACGGGTCTGTATGCGTGGTGTATGACGGGGACACGGTACTAGTTATCAACATCCCCTCAGGTGACGTGCTCTACTATCTTTCATTCAGCGGTGAAGGGAGGGGGGACATTCTCTCTCGCTTCACCTATTACACGGTTATGGACAATCAGGTGCTTGCCATACAGTACAAGAAACCGGGCCAGCACCTGCGTGAAGTGTTCAGGGATGAGGGACCCATACATCTCCTGGGGGTAAGCCCCGATGACCGCTACATTCTCTACCGATTCGAAGACAGGAGAGAGCTCAGGATATACGACCGGAACAGCGGCAAGATATTCAGCAAGACCTTCGATTTTACCATCGAAGAGGTTATCATCTCACCCTTCATGGAGTTTTCCGAAGCCATACACAGCATCTACATAATAGCAAGCTCACCCTCAGGGGATGATCCCGCATCAACACCCGTACGGGAGCTGTACATGTACAACTACCCCCGGCGCAGCCTTACCGCTGTATCCACGGCAGAGGAAACGGATATAGCTCCCTATCTCCGCGAACGTTGATTCGCATCCGCTCACATCCGATCGATGATCGCATTTCCAAACTCAGAGCACTTGACCTCATGCGCTCCTTCCATGAGCCGCGCAAAATCGTAGGTAACGATACGCTCCTCGATGGATTTTTCCAAGCCCCCTATGATTCGGTTGGCAGCTTCATCCCATCCCATGTACCTGAGCATCATCTCTCCGGAAAGAATCACCGACGTGGGATTCACCTTATCCAGTCCCGCATATTTCGGTGCCGTTCCATGGGTCGCTTCGAATATCGCATGGCCGGTCTCGTAGTTTATATTGCCGCCCGGGGCTATACCTATGCCCCCTACCTGTGCTGCAAGGGCGTCAGATATGTAGTCGCCGTTCAGGTTCGTCGTCGCGATCACGTCGAACTCGGCTGCACGCGTGAGAGACTGCTGGAAGAATATATCTGCGATGGTGTCCTTTATGAGTACGCGGTCCTTCACCATATCCCTGTCTTTCAACTTGCTGTATTCATCCCAGGTGATGAGCCTATCCGGATACTTTTCCCGGGCAAGCTCATAGCCCCACTTTCTGAATGCGCCCTCAGTGAATTTCTGTATATTCCCCTTGTGCACAAGCGTGATGCTCTTTCGGCCGTAACGCAGGGCATACTGAATAGCCGCATCGATGAGCCTCCTACTCCTGCGTATACTGACCGGCTTGATGCCGATCCCGGAATCCTCAGGTATATTCCACCCATAGGAATCCCGCATGTAGGAGATCAGCTCTCCCGTTTCTTCACGGCCCTCCTCGAGCTCATATCCGGCGTACACATCTTCAGTATTCTCCCTGAATACAACCATGTCCACAAGCTCCGGCCTCCGAACAGGAGAGGGGACGCCCTTGAAATAACGCACGGGACGGAGGCAGACGTAGAGGTCGAGTTTTTGACGCAGTGCCACGTTGAGGCTTCGAATCCCGCCGCCAACCGGCGTGGTAAGCGGCCCCTTAATACCAATCAGGTACTCGCGCAGTATATTCACCGTTTCTTCCGGCAGCCACTGACCAGTCTTCTCATGTGCCTTGCTGCCGGCAAGAACCTCCTTCCAGAGTATTTTCCTCTTTTCACCGTATGACTTCTGTACTGCACTCTCAAATACTCTCACCGCCGCATGCCAGATATCGGGACCGATCCCGTCACCGATGATAAAGGGTATGGAAACCTGATCCGGTACCGTCAATACGCCCTTCTTCATTACTGCTTTCATGCACAACTCCCTCCTCCTGCATCTATTATCACTATAGTTTTCCCGATCGTATGATAGCGATGAGCAGCCACAACCCCATGACTGCTGCTGAGAGAAATCCCAGCAAACCCACGATTGGATATCCCTTGATGAAGGGACCTATCCTGGTCTGCACAAGAATGGAGGATGAGAGCAGGAGCGCGGCTATGATGATGGCAAAGGACAAGCGGTTTCCTGTCCTGTCAAGCTCACTAACCGCCCGATCGAGGTTTTCATGATAGAGCGGTATTCTCATCCTGTTAAGACCAATCCTTTTGATGAGGGTCCCCATCCCCGTTGACAGGATTTTCATGTAGTGCTGTAAATCGTCGACAAAGAAATACAGTTCCCGCAGCGATCTCTTCGGATGGTACCGCTGGTAAAACCATCTCTTGATAAAGGGAGTTGCGATCTTCGTCACGTTGAAAGCCGGGTAGAGCCTCCTCCCGAGCCCATCGATCTGCAGTATGGTCTTAAGAATGAGGAAGTATTCCCCTGGAAATTGGATACGATATCGACGTATAAGGTTGAACAGCGCCTGGAGCGTGGAGGCCGTATCGATTTCCTCAAGCCGGGAATCGCCGATGAGATCGATGACATCATACAATTCAGATTTGAGCCTCCTGAGATCTAAACCCGGGCCTATGAAATCGTACCGCCTGAGGTACCGTATCACCCGGTCCACATCACGGTCGATAATTCCCAGAAAGATGTTGCCGATGACCTGCACACCCTCCTCGTCCACATACCCGGTAATCCCAAAATCAACGGGCGCAATCACATTTCCGGGGAGCACGAAGATATTTCCCGGATGTGGATCGGCGTGAAAGAACCCGAATTCAAAGATCTCCCGGAGCCCCGTCCGGGCACCGTTTTCTGCGATGGCCATAAGATCCATGCCTGCACCGTTCAGAGCCGCCACATCGGATATCTTGATTCCGTTGATATACTCCATGATGAGGACGCTGCGCACAGAATAGCGTAGATACACCTTCGGAATATGGATAATATCACCCTCCGTCCGTCCGAAGAAACGTGCAAACCGCTCTATCACATGAGCTTCCTTGATGAAATTGAGCTCATCGTGCAGTATCTCGGAGAACTCTCTGACCAGCTGCATGGGCCTGTACTGATCGAGCTCCGGAATATAACTCTGTGCAAGTTTTACCAGATAGCTTATGATGCTCAGATCTGTCTCGACAGTCTCCCGGGTACCGGGTTTGAGCACCTTCACCGCAACCGTCTCCCCTCCCTCTCTCAACACAGCCCGGTGCACCTGCGCAATTGACCCACAGGCAACCGGTGTTTCATCAATTTCCTCGAATATTTCCTCAAGCCCTGTAGTAAGTTCCTCTTCGATGATCTTTCGTATTGCAGGGAAAGGGACAGGGGGTGTTCGATCGAGGAGACTCTCAAGCTCGTGAGCATATGCCGGAGGAATGATATCGGGACGAAGGCTTAAAATCTGCCCCATCTTGATAAATGCAGGCCCGAGCTCCTCAATTACCATCCGGACACGCTCAGGCTCGGTCAGGGCCTTTGTGGAGGCCTCCTGAGTTGTCTGAAACACCCGTTCAGGCAAGATGCCGAGCCCTGTTCGAATGCGTGCAAGGAATGCGGAAAAACCGTACTTTGCTACTATGCTGATGATCCTCATCAGGCGGGTCAGGTTTTTGTAATTTCTGTTCAGTCTGAAAATGTTCATTGCATCAATCGACCTATAGGCTGCCCTATCCCGACCTCACTATAGAATGCAGGGACGACGTATTCAACACCCCTTCCGCCCCAGCTCCTGCCTCCCAATGGACCATCAGATGCATGCAACCTGCCCATCAGTGGGGAGGGAGAAAGGATGCACGCGTCACCTTGTCCCCGTAGAGGCGTTTCATCTGATCGAGCACCCTGTCCGTCTCATCGAGCCCACCCTCATCCTCGGAAAAGAGGTCGAGTTGCTTGGCGACGTGTTCCTCATCGCTGTCGAGATTTGAAACACCCACACCCACAAGACGGACCCTCCTGCCCTTCCTATCAAAATCCCGGTAGAGCGCCAGAACGGTACTCCGCACCGTCTGCATGTCATGTACAGGTTGTGGAAGTGTGTGGCTGCGGGAATAGGTCTCAAAGGGCGCCAGCCTGATCTTCAGATTAACGGTTCTTCCCCGTATTCCCTCAGTTCTCATCTTACGGGTTATGCTGTCCGACAACTGAAAGAGTACATGCTCAACATAGGCATCCTGATCGATATCCTCATGAAAGGTTATCTCCTGACTTATGGACTTTCTTGGGCTGGATCGTGAAACAGGACGCTCATCCATACCATTCGCAAGCTCCCAGAGCTTTTTGCCGTATTTGCCGAACAGGGTATTCAACTTTTCCTGCGGGCAGCTCTGTATGTCGCGGACCAGTTCAAACCCCATTCCTTCGAGTCTCTCAACTGTTCTTTTTCCCGCACCCCAGAGATACCTGAGCGGCAAGGGGCCCATAAACTCCCGCTCCTCACCGGGCGGACAGATACAGAGCCCGTCCGGTTTGTGCAGATCGGAGGCGATTTTCGCAAGGGACTTGTTCGTTGCAATGCCAACACTGGCTATAAGCCCCGTTTCCCGCTTGATGCTTTCCTTGATGAGCAGACCCAGAGAATCTGTCTTACCGAACAGTTTTTCTGTCCCCGTACAGTCGAGGAACGCCTCATCGATGCTGATCTGCTCGACAAGCGGTGAGAATTTGCCGAGGGTCTTCATCACCATCATCGAAAGCCGGGTGTAGCGTTTGAACCTGGGACGCAGGAAAACGGCATCGGGGCAGCGTTTATATGCAGTCGAAATGGGGAGTGCGGAATGTATGCCGAAACTTCTCGCCTCATAGGAGGCAGCTGAAACCACACCCCTCCCCCTTCCTCCCCGAGGGTCTGCACCCACCACAAGGGGCTGTCCCCTGTACTCGGGATGGTCCATCTGTTCAATGGATGCATAGAAGGCATCCATATCAACATGCACGATGATGCGTGGTTTCACCATGAGTCAGAATCCGGGAGGAGATGAGGTAACCCCATGGGGAGACCATCGACGATTTCTTACACAGAAATAGTAGAGGGATGCCTGATCGTTGGAATACGTTTACTCCCCTTTTGCCGGAGGCCGGACTTGAACCGGCACGGAGTTTACGCTCCGAGGGATTTTAAGTCCCTTGTGTCTGCCAATTCCACCACTCCGGCAGCATGCAATCCTGATACACCCTGTATTCACTGCTAGCAGGGTTAATGTAACACGATTCCCCGCCAATGTAAATGGTTCAGAAAAGTACAGACTAGAAGGGCGCAGGTTCTCGCAATTCAGGATAATTTTCCTTACCCCCTCAGGGCATGGATGGCTCGGATCGTTACGGAGATGATGACCACGGCGCCGCCCACTATGGCCCACCGTCCCGGTGATTCGCCGACAACCAGAAAGACCCAGATAGGTGAGAGAATGGGTTCGATCATGAATATGAGCATTGCATCGAGAGCGCGTACCCGTTTAATGGCATATGCGTAGAGAATATAGGAAAAACCGAGCTGAAATACACCGAGCAGTGCAAGACCGGTACAGTCGAGTATGCCGAGACTCGCTCCGAACATGAAGGGAAGACCGATGACTGCGGTCAGCATGTTGCCGAGCATAATTGACTCGTAGGGGGATGCATCCTTCTGTTTACGAAGAAAGAGCCCCAGCCAGGCGTGCGCCACACCTGCCAGGAGTGCTAGTATGTTTCCTATATAACCGCCGCGCGAGAGATCGTCGAGGAAGAAGAGCGTTACACCGCCAAAGACAACGGCGATGGTTGCCCAGTCAACCCACGAGGTCCGCTCACCGAGAAATCTCCAGGCAAAGAGGGCTGTGTATACCGGGGCAGTGTATTGCAGGAGTATGGCATTGGCCGCTGTGGTGAGTTTCGTAGCACTGACAAAGCATATGACCGTTGCGGAAAAGCTGATTGCCCCGCCGATCTGTGCAAGGGAGAAATGGAATTTTGGTTTCCTGACCACGATCATGATCAGGGCAGCGGCAATAGCACTGCGCATTCCCGCAATGGCAAGAGGATTCCAGTCGATAAGTTTGATGAGAACTCCGCCTGAGCTCCAGAGTACTGCTGTGACAACGAGGGATATCACCGAAAGCGGATGGTGTGTGCGGGTGTCGTTGCTCATGGCAAAAAAATGAGGCGGCAGTCGGATTTGAACCGACGGATAACGGTTTTGCAGACCGTCGCCTTACCCCTTGGCTATGCCGCCCTGAACAGACAAAGAATAGTATGCATCCCCTCCATTGTCAATACAAAAGACCTGGCACGGAAAATGGCAGGTGAAGCATCCCTTTTCTCTCTCGCCAATTATTTGCTTGACAGACCATGCAATAAATGCTAAGCTAATAGCATGGATTCTCACCAAGGAGGAGAATGTGCACCACGATTTAAGCAAACGTGAGCGACAGATTATGGAGGTCATTTACAGAAGGGGAAGGGCATCCGTTAGGGAAGTACTCAGTGAGATACCCAATCCTCCAAGCTATTCTGCGGTTCGTGCGATGATGAACATCCTCGAAAACAAGGGCTTTATAACCCATGTGAAGGAAGGTCGGAAGTACGTATACTCATCCACCACACCTATCAAGAAGGTAAAGACCTCTGCCATTATGCAGCTGCTGCGCACCTATTTCAACAATTCCACAATTGAAGCAGTAGCGGCAATTATAGAGGTAGACAGAAAAAACCTCGAAGACACGGATTTTGACAGACTCATTCAGCTGGTTGAACAGGCGAAACAGGAGGAGTAAGTACATTTTATCGGTACAGTGTCTGAGACACTACACTGCGCCATCCTGTGAGAAGCTGTGTCTTCTTTTCCTCATCCATTCGGGGACTATATCGCTTTGTTATCCTTAAAGGCTGCTCTCGAGGTCCCCTGTGTCAGGAAACAGCCCTGCACCGGGCCCTGCAAGCAGATAATCCGCCATGTATCATACTCCAGAACAGTATTATAATTAAAATAGAGAGCAGTATGCCTAGGGTTTGATTAAAACTCCAGAACCCAATTCCCGATACTGTTAGTAATCGGACGTAGGCCTGATGCCTGCGTCGCTACTCCTGTGAAACGAGGGCCTGAGGTGGACCCTGTAGAAATTAAACTGACCGATCTCATCGATATTCGCGAGATACCAACGCTGCCTGAAATCGCGAAGATAGCAATCTCCAAGACCCTCTCCATGGACACATCTGCAGCCGAGATTGCGTCAATCATACGGGAAAACCCTTCCCTCACCCTCAAGATACTCAAGATTGCCAATTCACCCATGTACACCACGGGTACCCGCATCTCGAATATCAAGGACGCGGCTAAACTCCTCGGGAATAAGATAATCAAGAGCCTCTTGCTCAGTATAACGGTTCATGACATATTTTCCGAGGGCAAAAATAAATGGTTCGATTACCACGGGTTCTGGCTACACTCCATAGCCTCGGCCGTCATTTCAGAGGAAATCTCAAAAGAACTGAACACGGGCAGAGTGGATTCGGAGATAAATGCCTATACGGCAGGGCTGCTGCACGATATCGGAAAGGCAATACTGCTCATCTCCGATGCGACAGAGTACCGGAAGGCCACTGATCTTGTGAAGGACCTGAAAGTAACCTTCATGGAAGCAGAGCAGCAGGTATTTGGATTCGATCATTCCGATGTTTCCGCTTTCCTGTTCAAATACTGGGAACTCTCAGAAAACCTCATAAACCCGGTACGCAACCATCACCGGAGTATAGACTATCTTACCCAGAATCCAGACAGTACAACCTCGATAGTGGCAATGGCGAATCAGATAGCCCATATAAGCGGATTCAACACACATGCCGCTGAGCCTCCCTATCAGGTCAGCAAGCAGTTGATTGCCATGCTTGGTCTCGATCAGCCATCCATGGACCGTATACTCACCGATTCACGGGAGTATCTGGAAACCTTTGCTGAGGCGCTGAACATACCGAAGACCGATATCAAGGGATACTTCGAGCTTCTCGCTTCGGCGAACAGGGAGCTTGGCAGCATGTATCTCGACAATCAGAAGAAATCCAAAGAGATACACCGCAAGAGCAGCCTCTGCGTTGAACTGAACAGGATTTCACGCTTCTGTCTCCATGAGAAGAACCTGGTATCGGCAACGAAACTGTCACTCCGATCGCTCATGCACTATTTCCCTTTCCCCAATGCCTGGCTCGAGCTCTATCTCAACAAGGAGAAATCGGTCCTCTGCGCATCCCGCAGACCCCGTCTGTTTGGTGAGGATTTCGAGAGTGTTGACGATGGGGATTTCGAGGAGAGGGAGAAAATCGTTAGCCGCGGCGAAATGACCTTGGCTGAAGGCTTTGAGCTCTTTCCCATAATCACCAACGGCGAGGAGGAGATAGGCCGCATGGCCATAGCACAACCAGAGGCAGCTAACAGGAAGGAACTTGTATCCTTTATCGATCATCTGGCACTGGGATTGAGCAATGTACGGCTTCACCTTACCAACAGGGTAAAAACTGAAAACCTGAACATCGCGGTCAAACAACTGAAGGAGGAATACGGCAGACGCCAAGGTCTGAAAAATCTGAATGACCTCATCCTCGACACCACCCCCATAGGCATGCTGACCATAACAAAAAAAGGTTCGATCATACAGTACAACCGAGAAGCGGAACGTGTGCTGAGGGAATCTCTCAAAAACAAAAATCTGTTTACCCTCACCCTGTTCACCAGGGAAGATCTCAAGAAAAAGCTGGGAGATGTGGAGCGTGAGAGGCAGGCAACAGATGTTACCGTACTGCATGAGGGAAGACAGCATCATTTACTCATTGAGAGCATCCCCATTGAGGGTACAGAACAGATTCTCCTGCTCATCAACGATGTGTCTGAGCGGATAGAGGAGGAGAAGATACTGATACAGAAAGAGAAGATGGCGACTCTTGGAGAACTGGCTGCAGGAATTGCCCACAATCTCAGAAGCCCCCTCGCCGCGGCCAAGGGAATACCCGAGCTCATTCTGTCCGATGTGCAGGCGGGCACGGTCAAGATAACCCGTAAAACCGAGGGCAAACAGGTCAGGGACATGGATATCGAGGAGAACCTGCGTCTCATTTCCCAGAGCATGGAGAAGGCGTTTTCCATCATAGACAGTATCATGGAGTTCTCGAAGAAGGAGCCCGGACAGTTTGAAACGGTTGAGCTTGCATCAGTCATCGATGAGGTATACACCCTCGTTGAACACAAGATAAAGGGCAAGAAAATCACCTTTACGAACAAAGTGGGCCCATGCGCACTCTTTGCCGATCGTAACATGATTACCCAGATCTTCATCAACCTGTTCAACAACGCCATCAATGCGGTGAAAGACAAGGGAACGATTGAAGCCCAGTGCAAGAAGGAGAAGGGGAAAACCCTTATCCACTTCATGGATAACGGCGTGGGTGTTGACAGGGACAACATGGATCAGATATTCGAGCCATTCTTCACCACAACCGGCAGGGCCAATGGAACGGGGATCGGCCTGAGCATTACGAGAAAGATGGTGACACTGCACGGCGGCTCCATAAAGGCACTTCCCCGCAGTGGCGGGGGTACCATCATAGAAATCATCTTTCCGGAAAGGAAAGGATAGCATGTTAAACATACTCATTATCGAGGATGAGAATTTCTACCGTAAGTTTCTCCTGAAAATTCTTCAGAAGACATATCGCTGCGACACGGCACGAAGTGCGGAGGAGGCACGGGCCCTCCTGCTTCACAACAGCTACGACATCGTGCTCTATGATCTCAGGCTGCCGGGCATTTCCGGCAAGGATCTCGTTCAGTGGGTGCGGAGGGAGATCGATCCGGATATCGTTAATATCGTTATCACCGGTTTCGAGGATGACTGGACACCTGTTCAGGCAACGGAGGAAAACATCTTTTACTATCTCCGAAAGGGGGATTTTCAGCCGGACGAACTTATGAACATAGTAAACAATGCTGCCGCTGTGCGAAAGATGCGTATCGACGAGCGTGTCAGTTTCAGTGATCAGCTCGCAACTGAAGGCATTGCCCATGCAGGCAAGCTTGCAGCAAGCATTGCCCATGAGATAAACAACCCGCTGCAGAGTCTCTATCTCCTCATCGATACCCTGAAATTCAAACTGTCCTCAGCTGATATTGCGGCTTCCTGTGCAAAGGAGCTGAAGCTCATGGAAAAGGGGGTGGAGCGCATAGGCACCATTGTGAAGCAACTCCTCCACCTCTATCGCATAGACTACGACCGGACCGGACCGGAGCGAGTGCACATCGTTCTTCAGAGGGCCCTTTCCTTCCTCAGACCTATTGCCAAGGAACAGCACACCAGCATTGTCATCGCAGGACACAGAGAACTGGAGCATGTATCGGTGCTCTCAAACCCGCTCTTCTATACAGTGGTCAATCTATGCATGAAGCTGCTCAATGATCAGTATCGAACGCTGCGCATAGAGCCGAACATTGCACACAACACCATTGTCATCTCTGTCACTGCGACGCTGAAGGACGACCTCAAACCACAGCAGCCGGCAGACCTCGTTCCACGCGCCATGCTCGACTCATTTAACGGAAACATTACGGTGCAGAAAAGACAAAAGGGTCAGCGCATCACACTCACCTTTCCTCTTGTGGGCAAGGGGTCAGCCCATACCTCACTGAAACAGACGCATATCTGATGCTCAGGATGGACCCTAGGGGTGCAGAGACAGGATTTTCTGAAGATATGCACCGGTGTGGCTCCGTCTGTGTTTCGCCACCTCTTCGGGAGTTCCCGTCACAATGACCTCGCCCCCCTCGTCTCCCCCTTCTGGCCCAAGGTCTATGATGTGGTCTGCATTCTTGATCACATCCAGATTGTGCTCTATTACCAGCACCGTATTGCCGCTCTCAACAAATTTCTGAAGTACGGAGAGCAATTTCCGCACATCATCAAAGTGAAGTCCCGACGTGGGTTCATCGAGGATGTAGAAGGTCTTCCCCGTACTGCGCTTCGAAAGCTCTGATGAGAGCTTGACCCGCTGCGCCTCGCCACCCGAAAGTGTGGTGGCCGGTTGTCCGAGTCGTATATATCCCAGCCCCACCTCCCTGATGGTTTCGAGCTTCTTCTTAATCTGCGGGATCGTGTCAAAGAAATCGTATGCCTTGTCGACGGTCATATCAAGCACATCGGTGATGTTCATTCCACGGTACGCAACCTCCAGGGTTTCACGATTGTACCTTTTTCCCTTGCACACATCGCAGGTAACAAATATATCGGGCAGGAAATTCATCTCGATGCGAATGGTGCCCTGTCCCTGACAGTTTTCACATCGCCCGCCCTGTACATTGAAGGAGAACCGACCCGGCTGATATCCCCTTATCTTCGCCGCGGGAAGGGACGCGAAGAGCTCCCTGATGGGGGTAAACAGTCCCGTATAGGTGGCAGGGTTGGATCGGGGGGTCCTTCCAATGGGTGACTGATCTATGTCGATCACCTTGTCGATATATTCCACACCCGTGATGTCATCGTATTCTCCCTCCCTGTGTGACGACCGGTTTACACGATTTGCCAGTACGGGAAAGAGGACGTCATTCACGAGGCTCGATTTGCCGGAACCCGAGACACCGGTGACGGCAATAAATATACCAAGGGGGAACCGGACCGTGATGTTCTTTAAATTGTGTTCCCAAACACCCGACAGGGTGAGTGTCTTGCCGTT
Source organism: uncultured bacterium (assembly GCA_965603595.1). Lineage (GTDB taxonomy): Bacteria > Spirochaetota > B62-G9 > B62-G9 > DRHN01 > JAGLSF01. Next base: position 8,683 of record CBFDDP010000030.1, on the reverse strand, counting down.
GCCCCTGCGCCGGCGCTGGGGTGTAGTTATGAAGAGCTCACCCCTGAGATACTGACCCGTGAGCGAATGTGTATTCTTAAGCACCTCTTCGGGGGTTCCCTGTGCGACTATTCGCCCGCCATGCTCGCCCGCCCCGGGACCGAGGTCCAGTATGTGATCGGCATTCCTAATCGTCTGCTCGTCATGCTCAACGATGATCAGTGTGTTGCCTGTATCCCGGAGATGAAACAGCGTATCCAGCAGGCGCCGATTGTCACGCTGATGAAGGCCGATTGTTGGTTCATCAAGTATGTAGAGAACACCCACAAGTCCCGAACCGATCTGTGTTGCAAGACGTATGCGCTGTGCCTCACCACCGGAGAGTGTTTCTGCCTTCCGGTCCAGAGAGAGATAACCGATACCAACATTTTTCAGGAACGAGAGCCTTGCCACGATCTCCTTGACGATCTGCCGGGCGATAATCTCCTCTCGCTCTGAGAAGGAGATCGACTTGAAAAATTCGAGCTCTTGTACGACGTGCATCTCTGTTACATCGATAATAGAACGGTCATCAATTCGAATCGAGAGACTCTCTGGCTTGAGCCGTCTCCCACCGCACACCGGGCAGGGAATCTCTTTCATAAACTCTTCCATCCATTCACGGATTTTTTCTGAGTTCGTCTCGCGGTAGCGCCTCTCGAGGTTTTTAACCAGACCCTCGAACCGCGAGGTGTATTCCCACCGCCCCTTCCCGTTGGTGTGATTATGTATAAAAGTAACCTCCTCCTCTGTTCCGTAGAGGAGTTTGTGAAACAGATCATCCTGTATGTCATGAATGGGCGTGTCGAGGGTAATTCCAAAACGTTCGCAGAAGGCACGGTAGGAATCCCGTGCCCAGGTGGAGCGCGGCTGGGAGGTCCGTATCGCACCCTCGTTGAAGGAGAGTGACCTGTCTGGAATGATGAGATTGGGATCGAACTCCAGTTTGAGTCCAAGACCCATGCACTCAGGGCATGCACCGTAGGGACTGTTGAATGAAAACAGCCGGGGTTCTATCTCCGGGTAGCTGATCCCGCAGGTCACACAGGCCAGCCGTCTGGAGAAGAGTTCCTCCTCACCGCTCTCCCGTATCACGCCGAGCAGATCATCGGTCAATCCACCCGCCGTCTCAACCGACTCCGCGATCCGCTTTCTGCTTCCCTTTTTTAGAATGACCCGATCGATGATGACGTCAATACTGTGCCGCCGCTGTTTGCTCAATCCCAGTTCTAAGGCCTCCTCTATGCGCATCATCTTCCCGTCCACCCTCACACGCACGAAGCCGCTCCGCGATGCATCTTCAAAAACCTTTTTGAACTCACCCTTCCTCCCGCGTACGATCGGTGCAAACAGCACGAGTCTTTCACCCATTTGATAGTTCATGATGCGGTCTACGATCTGATCGACCGTCTGGCTCTTGATCTCACGGCCGCAGTTGTAGCAAAAGGGGGTTCCTACCCGCGCAAAGAGAAGCCGCATATAGTCATAAATTTCTGTGATGGTTCCGACCGTTGAACGCGGATTTCTCCCCGCCTGTCTCTGCTCGATGCTGATAGCAGGTGACAGCCCTTCTATATAGTCGAGGTCGGGTTTCTCCATGAGGCCGAGAAACTGACGGGCGTAGGCTGACAGAGATTCAACATAGCGGCGCTGACCCTCAGCGTATATAGTGTCGAAGGCGAGCGAGGACTTTCCCGAACCCGAGAGGCCCGTTATAACGATGAGCCTGTTGCGGGGGAGTTCGACATCGATGGACTTGAGATTGTGGGCACGGGCACCCTTGATGATGATACTGTCATGTGCCATTGTGTGATTTTACCATTGTGGCGGTATTTGCTATACCCTGACTTTTCTGAGCATAAGGACAGCCACTATAGAAAATACTATGTTTCCAATCCAACCGCCAAGAACGGGAGAAATCTGACCGGAACTGCCGAAGGTTTGTCCGATTTCGATAATGAAGAAGAAGGCGAGCACGGTAATGAGCGTCATGCCGAAGCTGATGACCAGCGCGTTCTTGAAGGGCATGCTGCCAAGGGCAAGGCCGATCATGATCACCAGCAGCAGGGTAATTGGATGGGCAATTTTTCGATGAAACTTGGTCATGGCTCCCTCATAATCGAGACCCATTCTCTTGATATTTCGCACATAGTTATACGCATCTTTCAAGGTCATGTTTTCAAGTCTTCTTCGATCCCTTCCAAAATAATCCGGGTTGTCCCTAATGTCTGTCGGAAGGATCTCAAATTGCGTCTCCTCCATAATGCTTCCATCATCACGAAAGACCCGCTGGACCACATTATAAAAGATCCATCGTCCATCTTCCCACTTCGCTTTTCGCGCGTCCAATCTAAACCGTACATAGCCCGATGTATCCTTCTGAAGGACGATGATGCCCGTCATCTCAGAGGCCTTTGCCGCAAAATGATCGATCTTAAAGATGATGCTGTTCTCTCCGAAAACGACGATGTTACTTCTGTCCTTGAGATTTGTGTCCACCTCTTCACCACGGATACGAGCCTTGTAACGCTCCCGAACTTCAAAACTCTTCATAACGACCCTGTCCTCAAAGGCCAGAGAGCCCGCTCCAATAAGTACACCCACGAAGATGAGCGGTGAAATAATCCGGTACGCGCTCACCCCGCAGCTGCGAAGGGCGAGAATCTCCCTGTTTTTCGTTAGAATACTCATGGTGTATACAGAAGCGAACATGCAGGAGGGAAGAAGCGCTTCCCTGGAGATGATTTCAGGAGTTTCGATTATGCGGAAGGCTATATTTTGAATCACTGTGTACATCTTCAGGGCGCTGGTTTTCTGAAGTGTCCGCACGATGAATGAGAGGCCGATGATAAAGATCATGCATATGAAGAACACCTTGACATATTCCCTGATGATAAACAGCGAGTAGGTTTTTCCCGGGAAGATTTTCATACACGCCCCTTTCTCACGAGGTTGAAAACCCCGACAATGACAAAGAGTATATTGGGAAGCCACATGGCAAGGGCAGGCTTAATCACACCTGCTCTCCCAACCGGTTCCAGGGCGAGGAGGAGCACATAGTACATGAATATGATAACCACCCCTATACCGAGCCCCAGTCCCTTGCCGCTTCTCCCCTTGGTCACCGCAAAGGGTGTGCCCAGAAACACGAACAATATGCATGCAAAAGGAATGGCGATGCGTTTGTGCTGTTCCATCACATGAATGTTGTATGACTTTGATCCGACTTCCAGGCCAGCCATACTCCCGGCCAGCTCTTCCATGCTCATATCCCGCGGGGATTTCACCATCTGCTGCAGCTCTCTGTTCTGTACAGGGATGTTCAGATCGAGGGTGCCGAAGACCGCGCTTCCAAAATAATCCTCCTCCCCGTTTCTCTGGTCGTATAGGGAGCCATTTTTCAGGCGGAGGCTGATATGCGAACCCCTATCACCGGACTGTATAAACCATCCCCTCTTGGCCGAAATGATCCGAACACGCTCTCCCTCCTCTGCCTTGAATATGGTCACGTTGAGAAGGTCACCCGTCTTCTCATCCACCCGTTCAACCACGAGTGTCACTCCCTGCTCGATCTCGCTTATACTCAGGCTGTCGATGCCCACATCGGGCCGGGCAATGGTGAGTTCCTGATAGAGTGTCCTGAACTTGATGTTTCCAATAGGAACGAGCCTGTCAGTGAGCCAGAAACTGAGCCCCCCAATGGCAAAACCGGCAAGATATAGGGAGAGGAAAATAGACCCAAGACGTATGCCACTTGCACGCATGGCCGTGATCTCGCTGTCATGGGACAAGCGGCTCACCGCCACGAGCGCCCCAATCAATGTGGACATGGGCATGGTGAGCGCCAGGGTGGGAGGTATGGAGAAAAAAACCAGTGTTATTAAATCGAAAACGTCAGCGTAGCCCTTTGCGACGAGCTTCACAAAACTCATCACCCGTTCAAGCAGCAGTATGGTGCTCAGGAAGGCCATGCCGCCCACATAGGGAGGTATGAATTCACGGAGCACATAAAATTTCAATATTTTCATGATTTCACAGTTATGATACTCTCTACAGAACATCTGAGCAACCAAATTGCTCGAAAGGATTGCCAATATCGGTAGTGCTGTGGTATAGTGCAGAAAACCTGGAAAAATACCAAACAGATGATTGACGAAGCCGTAATACTTGCAGCAGGCAGCGGGCTGCGGCTCAAGCCTCTTACAGACCATGCCCCGAAGTGCCTTACCGAGGTACATGGAGTTCCCATTCTCGAGAACGCACTCAGAGGCCTCTCCTATGCAGGAATACATACCTGTGCCCTTGTGGTTGGACATTTCGCCTCTGTCATCGAGGATATCATGGGAAGCCGCTTTGGTGACATTGAGCTGCGATACGTGCACAACAGAAAATACCGGACGACCAATGACATGTACTCTCTCTGGATGGCAGCAGAAATGCTCGAGCGCGGCGTGCTCCTCCTCGAGGGCGATATTTTCTTCAGCAACTCCATGCTGAAACGTGTTCTCTCGCAGGTGGGCAGCCGGTCCTGCTACATAGCAGGCGACTATAACGGAAGCAGGGACGAAATTCTTATCAGCACGGATCAGGACATGCGCATCAGGTCGGTTGACATACTGACCGAACGCAGTGCTGAAACCGGCACACTCCGGTTCATGTCGGCCGGTATGCTCGTTGTACAGCGGGACTACGGCAAACAGCTGTCCACATGGCTCTCAGAGTTTGTGCAGCGTGGCAGCGTGGAAGTGCTTTTTGACGCAGTCATTGCAGTGCACGTTGGTGATGCGCCACTCTATGTCAGCAGGATCGGCCATCATGAATGGGTTGAGATCGATACCGCCCTGGATCTGGAGAGGGCCGAGGAGACCTTTAAAAACTACAGCCGAGCATGAGTGTCAGGACCGCAGCATGATGGAGCTGCAGCGGCTAGCGTTTCTTTGAGAGGAAATCCTGCTCGAGTATTTCCTTTATGGAGGTGCAGATTCTGCTCGGCTGATAGGGGTACCGATTTACACTCTGCCGATCAGTCACACCCGACAGCACGAGAATCGTCTCGAGGCCCGTTTCAATACCTGCAACCACATCCGTATCCATACGGTCGCCAATCATAACCGTGTTCTCCGAATGGGAGCCGAGCTTTCTCAGTGCTGTGCGCATCATCAGCGGATTCGGCTTACCGATGAAATAGGGACTTATACCCGTGATCTTCTCAATCGGTGCGGTAAGTGCCCCGGTAGCTGGTACAACCCCGAGCTCCTTCGGCCCTGTGGTATCAGGGTTGGTGCCGATAAACCGTGCGCCTTCAAGGATGAAGTTGCACGCCTTCTCGATCATCTCATAGGAGTAATTTCGTGTTTCTCCAACAACCACGTAATCGGGATGAAACTCGGTGATGTTGTACCCTATGTCGTGCAGTGCGTTGTACAGACCCATATCACCCATCACATAGGCGGTCCCCTTGGGTTTTTGACGATTGAGGAACATGGCCGTTGCAACTGCTGAGGTGAATATGCGCTGCGGCTGAACCTCGATGCCGAGCATCTTCAGTTTCTTGCTCAGGTCGAGAGGAGTCTGTCGCGAGTTATTGGTGAGAAAGAGGAACTTGTTCCTCATCTTGGTAAGTGTCTCTATAAAATCCTTTGCTCCTTCGATGAGCACATTTTCGGAATATATTACACCATCCATGTCCATTATGTAGCTTTTTCGTGCTGTGTACATACTTTTCCTTTTCTTGAACTTTTGTATGAAGTTACGGCAAAATTTTAAAAATGTCGAGAAGAGAAAGGTTCGCTACATTTGCATGAAGGAACATAATGAGCCGAAAAATCAGCGCACTCCTCATAAATCCATGGATAACCGATTTTGCCGCCTACAATCTCTGGGCAGAGCCCCTGGGCCTGCTCTACGTTGCCTCCATACTTCACGTTGCCGGAGCCGATGTCTATTACATTGACTGTCTCTACAGTGCCGCCCACGAGAACCCCGTCCCAAAGGAAAACGGCTGCTCCAAATACAGGCGCAGGGTCCTTGAAAAACCAGACTGCCTGCACTTTGTCGATCGGGAGTATGCCCGCTATGGAATAACTAACACCGAGTTCCTGGATCGATTATACCTTATCGGGACGCCAGACGTGGTGCTGATAACATCGATGATGACTTACTGGTACCCGGGTGTACTGCAGGTGCTCGAGCTTGTACGCAATCACTTTGGACGGGACATTCCCGTCATACTCGGTGGTGCGTATGCAATGCTCTGCACAGCCCATGCCGTGCAGCAGCCAGGGGATGCACATATCTACACAACAGACGACCTTCAACCGCTTTTTCCCCTTATTGAAGGACTCACGGGGAAACCTTTCGAATCATACCCCATCATTCCATCCTTTGACTGCTATCCTCTCCCCGAACATGGGCTTGGAAAGGTCCGGCGTTTCTTTGCCATACTGACAGGGAAGGGATGTCCCTTTGACTGCAGTTACTGCGCATCGCATATACTGCACAAAGGGTTCACACGGCGGAGCTGTGACTCGGTGCTCAAAGAGCTGCGTATCTTCAGCGAACAGCTCGATACCCGCAATGTCGCCTTTTACGACGATGCCCTCCTCATACATGCCGAAAAGCATATCCTTCCCCTATTGAGAAATACTGTGAAGGAAGAATTGGGGCTCTCAATACACCTTCCAAATGGCATACATGCACGATTTGTCACGGAGGAAATTGTAGGATTGTTCCGAGCAGCAGGTGTGAAAACCATACGGATCGGTCTTGAAACCGCTGACCCCGACCTTCAGGTATACACGGGAGGAAAGACGAGAAACGATGAGTACCGTAGAGCTGTAGAACTCTTCCGGTCGGCCGGATACAGCCGCGAAGAGGTGGGAACCTATGTGATGCTCGGTCTTCCCGGTCAGACTGCAAAGAGCGTGGAGAGGTCAATCGATTTTGTGTACACATCCGGCGGTGCACCACACATCTCCTATTTCTCTCCCATACCGGGCACGGGGATCTGGGAGGAGGCCCTGAGGAGCTCACCCTTTCCTGTTGAGGAAGAGCCCCTCTTTCAGAACAACACGGTATTCATCCTCGGCAACCGCAGCTTTACGGAAGAGACCATCGGTAATCTCAAGAGCATGGCCATCGAGCTAAGGAAAAGCCCTTAAATCGAAATTGTGGAGACACATAACTCATCTACAGACCATTCAGGAGCGTCTGGCGCTTCTCCATGTCGAACTCCGAGACCTTTCCCTCGAAGGAGGCGGCTTCAAGGAAGTCATGGAGGGCAATGTATTTCACCACGGCAGGTTTTTCCACCTTCACGGTGACCCTGGCAAGCCGCCACTGTCGCCACTGGGGAGTCAATGATGTGTATTCGCCGTATCGTTCCCCCAGTGCGCTGCTCAGGGTGTAGTAGTCCATGTACCGCTCATCGAAAATGACCGTGATGGCATAGAGCACGTCGTCGAAAAACTGGAGATATATGAAGGGAATTTCAGGTTTTACGCTGAGTGTAATGATCTCACGTTCTTCGACCGGGAAGAAATCCACATCTCTGTTTTTCGGAACAGTGATCATATCGTTCGATTCAGCTGCCGCGAGTACCTGATCACGGCTCATACCGATGTGTATTCCGAGGTAGCCAACGTTTTCAGCTGCCAAACGAGGTTCTCCCGGCATGACCTCTTCTTCGGCAGTCTCCTGTCCGCAGGTCATACCAGCAAAGAACAGGCCAAGTAAAAAGAGCGATAGGGATGTGCATACAAGCTTTCGCATCATCGGCAGTATCCAATCGAAGGGTGAGTAGCAGGATAGTGACTTCATCCCACCGATTTCTGAATTCATTATCGGAGAAGTTATGGGGACACATCACTTAATTTCGAGCATGAATTAAGTGATGTGTCCCCATTGATTTTTTTTACACGAAAGGGTAGAATTCCACTGTACCCTTCACTTCCCTCTTACCGAAAATAATGATGAGATGGTACAGGATCTGCGGGTGGATAAGGACTATTACAGTATTCTCGGAGTCGAAAGGTCGGCTTCGAAAAAGGATATCATCAAAGCCTACCGGAAGCTTGCCGCAAAGTATCATCCGGACAAACATCATGGAAATCCCCTTGCAGAACTGGCCGAGGAGAAATTCAAGGAGATTAACGAGGCTTATCGCGTACTCACCGGAGGTGAGTACGTAGATACGGGAGCGCACAAGTATAAGAAAAAGTCCAAAGCCGATGATATACCGACAGATGCCAAGGAGTTCATGTATCGGGGAATCACCTTCTTCAATGAGGGTAAATACGCAGATGCCATTGATAATTTCGAACGGGCACTTCATTACGCACAGAACCCTGCGCTGTACAATCTCCTCGGGCTTGCCTACCTGCAGGGAGGTGAATACAGAAAGGCCATACCCCATCTGGTCGAAGCTACGAAACGGGAGGATGACAACGGGAAGTATTTCTTCGACGCAGGCTATGCCTTTTATCAGTTGAAAATGTGGGATGCGGCCATTCAATATCTTCTCGACGCATACAACCTGATCCATGATGATTTTCGGCTCGGTGCGGTCTGTATCTACCTTGCCATTTGTAATTACTATGTGGGAAAGAGCGCCCGGGCAGAGTTTTTCCTCGAAGAAGCAGTAAATTATAACCCTGAAAACACCACC